>CAZZDT010000521.1:0-3818 GCA_964652435.1 uncultured Bdellovibrionales bacterium | reverse complement strand
CCCCGGAAGCAAATTGTTAATGGTTATTCCGGGCGGCAACTCACCGGCCAGCGTTTTAGACCAAGATGCCATGGCCCCGCGCACCGTATTGGAAACGCCCAAATTCGGAATGGGTTCTCGAACCGAGGTTGATATCACGTTTAGAATTCGGCCATATCCAGCCTCTTTCATTCCCGGTAAGAAAGCTTGAACCAAGATTTGTGAAGCAAAGAGATGCCGACCCAAACCGGCTGCAAAATCTTCCGGGCGCGCATCGAGAATGGGTCCCGGCGGTGGTCCACCGGTGTTGTTCACAAGAATATGAACGGGACCTCGGGCTTGAACAAGCTCCTGAGCCAAAGTAGCCAGACTCTCATGAGCATCCAAATCCCATGCGCGTGCCTCAGGCTCTGTCGCCCCACTCTTTAGCAGATCATCCACCAATGCATTTAATCGCTCAGCGCGGCGAGCAACCAAAGTCACTTTCGCTCCGTGAGCGGCCATACGACGCGCAACGGCTTCACCGATTCCAGCGCTCGAACCACAAACAACAGCATGCTTTCCCTGGAGGGATAGATTCACTTGCATGGAGTCTCCTTTACCATGCTGCCTGCCTAACCAATGTACTAGAAGAATGCTATGCCCGACGGCAGAAGAATGAAGCGCTTAACGCTTTCCAGTGAGAAAAACTTTCTCGTATCTCTTTTCCAAATTCATTCGCTTCTTGGCCCACTTTTGCTCGAGAATCCGAACCAACTTATAACTCTTGGTGCCTTTCCGAATGCTCTTGCCGAACCTTTTCTCCAATGATTTCAGTGATTTCTTGGTTTTTACGGGCAATATTTGCTGAGCCAACTTACGGTATTCCAGCCGTGACCAAATACTGTCACCCACCACATAAGATGCTCGAAGATAGGCCATGGCTGCCAATTCTCGGTAGTCACCTTTGCCCGCAATCTTGCCCTCGGAAAGCAAATCACCAATGGCCTCGTACACATATGGAGAGCGGCGGTAACCGCAAAGCACCAAGTTCAAAAGTCCATCAAGAGCCTGCTCTCGTCCGCCATTTTTCCAACTGTGCGCCGGGTAAACACCGCTGCGCCGACCGCGCTCCTGGAAAAAATGTGAGAAACCGAGCTTCGGATAACCGCCCCCACGTTCGGGTAGTGTCACCATGGGAATCTTACGACGATCTCGCGCCGCCTGCATGGACATATAATCCAGTACATGATGGGCGAAACCGTCTTTCGTAAACTCGCCGTTGGGGTTCATTTGAAACGCCCGGTCGAAAGCGGCTCCCGCTCGACTTCGGTTGGAACTCAAGAGGTAAATCTCCCCAGCGGCAATCTGTAAACTGTAGCGATTGGGCTCTACCTTGATTCGCGACTCAATGGCCTTGGCTGCTTTCGAGAGCTGTCCCAGATTGGTGTAAGCGGCAGCCAGTCCCAGGCTGCTCATGGCTGAGGGGCCGTTTTTCTTTATGTCCTTCTGCTGCTCTTTCAAAAACCAACGGTAGTAATGAGAGGTGTGTCGTAGATAATTTCCCGCTAAAACTCTCTCAACCTTGTCGCCACGAATGCCAGTCGGTAAGTCCAGACCGTCCTGAATAATACAGCCGGCTTGTACCGGCGATGTACCTATTAAAATCGCAACAATGAAAAGCCCGAGAAACCAGCGGCCACAACCTTCGTCCATACTCAAGTCATATCAGGTACAAACCTGCTTGACCAATCTCTATACATTTTCGGCATTTACGAGAGCGTTCAAAACAACCGTAGCATAAGCACCTGGGGGCAACTTAAAGGCTAATCTCACCCCATCGGCCTCGAAACAGGTGCTCACTTCCTTAGGATAGATCAAAGCGGGTCTTCGGCTCCCCGGAGCAATTTTAACGAATGGGGCAAATTGATCTAACGCTAGCCCATAAGGAGCCAAAAGAGATTTTTCCCGAGCAGCCGCTTTCCCAACAGCGGCGCGCATCTTCACGCCAAACATGGGTCCGGTAAGCGAAACTTTCGATGCCTCCAAACGTTGCTGTTCAGCCACAGGGTCGAGAGCCAGCTGAGGCGTTCCCAACCTTTCAACCCACAAAACGTCTCCCTGCAAAACCGTCGACAAAAGTCCGTCGCGCTGGCGCTCTAGCAGCCAAGTATTGAAGATGCCCGATTGCACCGCATTGATGGCCAAACGTCGCATAAAACGCTTCTTTTGCCGCGGTGTGTCTGCCAAAGCATCCTCACCCTCGAGCAGAAGCTTACGGCCAAGTTCCCAAGTACTCATTTGATGGCCAAAACGCTGGGTGCCATAAGCATTCGGGATACCGTGTTGCGCCAAATAGTTGAGCGCTTCAGTCAATGGCTGCTCATCCTTGGCCTCTGTCCCCCGCAGTAGAATGGAAAAAGAATTCCCACCCAAATGACCTCGCTTCAACTTCCGCGACCGGCCACAAATCTCAAGAATTCGCAGCCCTTCGCATTCAATATTGGCCAAGCGTGGCTCTAGATCGTGCTTGACCGTTAGATACTGCGTGGTCACCGCTTGCTTGTCTTTAAGTCCACCTACGCCGATGGATTCTTTGTCGATGCCTAATTCCTTAGCAATATGGAACAAAACCTCTTCGGTGGTCAGCTGCTGTTTTTCAATCCGAAATCGTATGTGGGGACCATCACCGTCTGAATACTCAGGCCCTACTTCATCAACCCGAAAGTCCTCGGCAAAAGCCTTGATTTTAGCTTGTTTCTTCTCAAATCCCGGTACACTCATGGGTACAAAGGGCGGTATCTTTAGAGTTTCAGACATAGACACGCCATACACCACCGGTTCTCAAATGTCAGGACGTTCTAAAGCCCAAAGTAGGAAAGAACCGGTCGCCGCTTGCCTTATCAATCACAAGGGATATAGACCCGATGCAACCTCTTGGGGAGCGAGTAAGCTATGGAAAAGAAGACTCTGGAGAAAACAACCAACCCCGGCGTTGAAGGTCCCGTCGTTGTCGTCGTCATGGATGGCGTCGGCAAGGGAGAGCAAGATGAAGGGGATGCTGTCTTTCACGCAAAGACACCCAATCTTGATCGCTACACCAAAGAGCATATCACCACCGAACTTCATGCCCACGGCACCTTTGTTGGAATGCCCAGCGACGCGGATATGGGTAACAGCGAAGTCGGTCACAATGTGATTGGCTGTGGCCGCGTCTTTGACCAAGGCGCCAAACTGGTCAGTCAAGCCATCCAAACTGGCTCTCTCTACGAAACCGAGACTTGGCAAGATACACTTCGTCACGTCATTCCAAACAACCGAGCGCTGCACTTCATCGGTCTTTTGTCGGACGGCAATATTCACAGCCATATCGATCACCTCTTAGCCATGATTCAGAAGGCGCAACAAGAAGGTGTAAAGAATCTCTTTGTCCATGTCTTGCTTGATGGGCGTGATGTTCCCAAGACCAGCGCGCTGAAATACACCGAAGCACTCGAGTCTTGCCTTGCACAAATCCATGGTCAAAATGGATGCAATTACCGAATCGCCTCCGGTGGCGGACGTATGACCACCACCATGGATCGCTACGAAGGTGATTGGGATATGGTGAGACGAGGCTGGGAAGTTCACGTTCTGGGCAAAGGACGTGGCTTTCAATCCATCACAGAAGCCATTGAAACAATGCGCAGCGAGTCACCCGGCATCGGTGACCAAGACCTCGGCAGCTTTATCATTCATGAAGACGGCAAAGCGGTCGGTCCCGTTGAAGATGGCGATGGCGTTATCCTCTTTAACTTTCGGGGAGACCGAATGTTGGAGATTTGCTCGGCCTTTGAAGAGGAAGAATTTGATAAATTTGA
>CAZZDT010000520.1:0-3835 GCA_964652435.1 uncultured Bdellovibrionales bacterium | reverse complement strand
TGCACATTACCCACTACACCATCAGCAATCATATCTATCAGCCGGGCCTGATCGCCTACAACAAAGGCTGGTTTGAAGGCCTGGAGGCGGATATTCAGAAAGCTCTTCTCGCTAATGTTGCTGAAGACCAGGCATTTGGACGCAAGGCTGTGCGTAAACTGGGGCCTCAGCTTCTCGACAACCTCGACTCATTCGGCATCAAAATGTACACACTCACGGCCGAAGAAAGAAAACAGTTCAGCGCGAAAGCTAAAGAAATCCGAAAGGCATTCGAAGTGGATGCTACCCCTGAGGTCAGAATGTTCTTAGACGCGATTGACACTGGAAAGAAAGCATTCAAGAAAAAATAACCGGGTAGATATTGCCCTCATTGAAGAACACTCACTGCCATGGTGCTTCGCCTCCTTACTCTACTCACCCTATGTTGGCTTCTTTCAAGCTGCGGTGTCCCCTACGTCACAAAAGCTGCAACCTATCAGTTCAGTATGCTCAATAGCCGAGTTCCTAATCTGGAAGCGCGGGCCAGTGGCCAGCTAAGCCTGGAGGAGCGCCAAGCCTTGGATGTTATCGAAGAGGTTCGTGGATTTGGTTCAAGACTCGGCCTAAACGTCGGCGAGCTCTACGCAACAGTTGCCTTAGGTTGGAATCACACTATTTGGAACGTTTCTGCCTCCCAGCCCTTGTCCTTTGAATCCGCCACGTGGTGGTTTCCCATTGTAGGCACTGTTCCCTATCTTGGATTTTTTGAAAAAGAAGAAGCGCTGGAAAAGGTTGCTGATCTTGAGCAACAAGGTCTCGAAACTTATTTGAGAACTGCGGGTGCCTACTCAACCTTGGGCTACTTCGAAGATCCAATCTTACCCTCCATGCTACGATGGAGTGAGTGGACCGCCGCTCGAGTGATTCTTCATGAATTAACCCACGCAACCATCTGGCTTCCCGGCAGTGTCAATTTCAATGAAAGCGTAGCCAACTTTGTGGGAGACGTGGCTGCTTTAAAATTCCTTAAAGCCAAATATGGGCCAAAGAGCCAAACTCTGGAACGGGCTAAGGCTTCTTTAAAAGATCAGAAGATATGGCGAATCTTACTTCAGGATCTCTACCAAGAACTCTCTGAAGTCTACACTCATCCTGACTTCACCGATGAGTTCAAACGAAGACAAAAGAAAAAACTCTACGCATCGCTGCCGAACCGAGTCCAAAGAGCACCTTTTCAATATCCCAATCGGTATCTCGCCTTAGCGCGGCAAAAATGGAGCAATCCAAGACTGATGCAATTTCGAACCTACAACGACAATCGGAAATATTTCGAAGCTTTGCTTCAAGACAATAACGATGATGTTCTGAAGTTTATGAAAGCCATGCATCGTATTGCTAGGCAACACAGATCACCGCTGAAACATCTAAGAGAAATCTACGGGCATCTCGATACCCAGGATTAGGAAGCAGCCTTCACTTTAGGAGGCTCACCACCTTTAATGGTTGCCGAAGAGCACTCGGTGTCACTGTCCGTATAATCCACCTGATGCACAATGTTAGGCGTGACCGCAAATGCACCTATGGGCTCCGGTAGAGAAAAGCGGTTCAAAATATCCTCACGAATATGTTGATGAAACATCGCAGGTAAAAACTCGTCCACCGGAATGATATTTTGCTCATAACCTACGCTTAGAAGCTTTTGGGCTCCGCTTCGGGTAACCATATAGCCGTGAGTGCAATAACTAAAACCCGGCACACTTAAGAAGTTTCGCACCTGCATAAAGTCTGGGGTCATGGCATTTCGACCAAGATAGAGTAAGTCCCAATTTCCCTCGGTGGCCACATGCCGACAAAACTTCAGTGCCCGTTGAAAAAGAAATTTAAAATGACGGTCAAAACCCGCATCATCCTCAAGAATCAAAACTTCATCGAGACCTTCTTCAACCACTTTCTTCCAAATATTCACGTGACTTAATGCGCATCCGATTTCACCCTTGCGGATATCGCGCTGATAAAAGTGCAATGAGTGCTCGGGCTTTTTCCATTCATCCCATAAACCGTAATTGCCTTGCTCCATGAACGCATCATCGATTTCTGCACCATCAACAGCGGGAAAGAATTCAATCTTGTCTTGAATCTCAGGCTCAAGCTCGAGCGCAGCAAGCCGGCTCTCCATCTGCTCTCTTCGGTCAGCCCGTCGCGGCAAGTTAACAATAAACACTTTATCAATTTGCTTCATAAGTCTGCACCTCCATGCATCTTCACAAAGTCATTCACACGCATTCCCTTAAACTCGGGCAAAATACTTAACGTAGAACCCATAGGATCTGGACCTTCACCCTGAAGCGTAAAATAAAACACTGGGCGGGGATGCTCTGAAACATTCTTGCCCCCACAATGAAACAGCTTAGAGTTCATGATGACGATGGACCCAGCATCCGCAATCATCGGAGCGGCATCGCTCGTCTTAAGTTGCTCGGGGAATTTAAGATGGGTACGCGGCCAAGTCATCAACGGTCCCATGGATATCGTCTGATCTACCAAGGGAATGAACACCGAATACATCTCAGCTACACCATCTCCGTGACGCACATCCGGATGCGGATTTTGGCGCTCGGCGCCGGGATAACTGATCATACATGAGAATTCAGTTACCAACGGATTATCACCCAGACGGTCGCCTAAAACCGCGCCAACGACCGAGATAGCATCCATAAAAATTTGCGAGGAATATCCACCAAAATATTGTGGCCAATCACTGCGAAATTCAGGCTGGTCAATGCGCGTGGGAGAGGTTTCCCGTAATCGGCAAATATTGAGTACCAGGCGACTACAAGTGTGGGGCTCACAAACCCCTGAAACAGCGACGACGCCCTCTTCATCCAATAAATGAGTAGCTCGGCCCGCATATACGTCATCTATGCCAACGAACAGACGTTCTCGACGCTCCAACATCCTTGAGATGATTGGATCTATAGTCGTAGCCACTTGCACGCTACCCACACCTCCTCAACCACATACAATCAGGCGGTTACAGAGGGAGTATCGACGACATTGCTCTAAACTTTAGGCATTTCGGCTGAATTCTGCGGGAAAGAACGCCATTCTTTATCAACAATGAGCCGGGCAGAACGGCGAAATGTGACGTAAGACCACGCCCACTGCATCACCACAAATACCCGATTTCGAAATCCCGTGAGGTAATAAATGTGCACCACCAGCCAGCTCAACCAAGCGAAAAAACCTCGGAATTCGAGTCCAGCAAAGCTCATAATGGCTCGACTTCGTCCAATGGTCGCCATTTGTCCCTTATCCAAATAGACAAATGGCCTCCTCGCCTTTTCCTTGAGATCTCTAAGGATGTTTCGGGCAGCCCAACGGCCTTGCTGAAGCGCTACTGGAGCCACTCCTGGCAATGGGGGTTCGCGATTGTGTGAGAAATGAGCTTGGTCACCCACCACAAAAACATTGGTCGCTGATTCCAGACTTAAATCATCTTGTACTACCACACGTCCCTGGCGGTCCTTATGGGCATCAATACCATCATTTAAGGCGGCAGCCTTAACACCAGCCGCCCAGACAACAGTGGCGGCCTGAACGCGCTCATCGCCGATTTCGACGCCATCTTCATCAATTCGGCTGACCATACTCGAGGTCCATACCTGAACTCCTATTTTTTCCAAATCCCGCATCGCAATTGCCGATTGGGCATCAGAAAACATAGGCAAAATGCGTGAACCTGCCTCAATAAGAATCACCCGGGTCAAACTGGGATCAATAGAAGTAAACTCTCTAGCCAACGTGTACCGACTCATTTCTGAAATGGCACCAGCGAGTTCAACGCCTGTTGGACCCG
>CAZZDT010000519.1:0-3835 GCA_964652435.1 uncultured Bdellovibrionales bacterium | reverse complement strand
GCCATTACTGCACAAAATAATGTTACAACACTCGTGACGACACTCTCGGATTCTTCCGGGACGGCAGATTCGGTTTCGGTCACAATTGACGACGTTGACACGACTGCCTCCGCTATAACGGTTGGCGCAATCACGGCCGCCGGAGTTGAGACCCTTAACCTTGTCTCAGGCGATACAGGTGTAACACACGTTGTCAGCGCTTTGACTTCATCAACTGCTTTGAAAACAATCAACGTCTCTGGTACGTCAAACCTGACCATCACTGACATGACTGCCGCAGCTTCGGGCGCAACTGTAAATGCTAGCGATTTCTCTAAAAACTTAATCGTGGGTATTGGTGCTGGAGATAAAGTAATCGCTGGTTCTGGTGATGACGGGGTTAGCACAGCATTTGCGAATTTGAGTAATACCCTCCAATTCACTGGTGGTGCTGGCGATGACACACTCACTGTGAGCGGCAACGGGTCCGACCTCGAAGATGGTGACTTCGCGCTGATAAGCGGCGTTGATAACATCGTCATTGGATCTGCTACTGGTACAACAGTAACCCTGGGTGGTTTTGCTCAAGCGGCTATTGGGACCGTCGATAAAAATACTGACGGACTAATGGATTTCACCGCTACAAGCCTGACGACATCTGGTACTGTTAATGCGGGCGCTATGACTACCGCTGGTGTGGATGTGACAATGACAATCACCAACGCCGATGGCGGTGGTGCGCAGGCAGCTACGCTGACTGGTGGTGCGGCGAATGATAAATTCACCCTAACATTAGATGACACAGCTGATGGTGACAATGATGATAATCTCACAGGAGTTATCACTGGTAATGACGGTATCGATACAATCACCATAACGCAGACCGCTACTGACGCCGCTGATGTTATCTCGGTCGTCTCGACCGAGACGTCAAGTGCTAACGCTGATATCATTACTGGATGGACCGTTAACAACGCGACGTCCGTTTTCGACTACAATGGTACAGTTCAGGCAGCCGCCGGAACAGCAGAAGCAAACGCCACTTTAGCAGGGGGTATTGGTTCGAACGCTGGCCGCGGAACGTACATAGTTCAAACTGATGTTGCCAATACAAGTACGAACACCCAGGGCTCGGCGTTTAACGATGTGCTTAACTCAACAGCCTCGAACCTTGCGACCAACTACGCAGAGCTCGAAGCTCAGTTGCTCGCAACGGGTGGCGCGCTGAATGGTACGGTTGCAGGTCTAGACGCGGCAGTTACAGCAAGCGAAGCTGTATTGTTAGCGTTGGACAACGGTACAGGTTCCGTTATCTTGAGGTTAACAAACACAACCGCCACAAATAACACAATTGAGGCTGGTGAAATCGACTTGATAGCCGTTATCACAGACGCTACAGCGTTAACATCAACCGATTTTGCCTAAGGCCAAAATCAACGGGAAAAGGGGGGGCAAATGCCCCCCCTTTTTTTATTTTGCAGAAAAACCTTGGTTCTATACGTTGTATATTCAAGCCCTAGTAGAGTAATGATTGGTAGTCGGGTGCTAAAAGTTGTACTCTTTTAATAAAGCTATTGAAAATGTCAAAAATTGAAGTAGATGGAACCAGCTACGAATTTGATGAACTCTCAGATGCCGCCCAGCGTCAGTATGAGACGTTGGTGGCAGCGGCTAGTGAATTAAGACGTTTAGAGCTAAGTCTTGCGATTACACTCACAGCAAGGCATGCCTATGAAATTGATCTTGAAAAAGTTGTAGACAAACTAAGCGCGGCCTCTGGTTTTTCAGAGGGCTCAACGATCGAAGTTCTTGGCCAACATTACCGACTGGCAGATTTTAGTGGGACTTCAAAAGTTGCTATTGAATCCATTCGAGCTTGTGATCTAAAGATAAACACAGTGAAGATTGATCTTGCGATTGTTCAAACTGGGATTTCTGCATATACAAAGGAACTAAAAAAACACCTTTAACTTCATAAGTTGGCGGACAGTTCAAAAGCATTTGATATAAGTTTAATTGAGGCTCATTCGATGATGTACTTTGGCCCAAGAGCGCTACTTTGCACCTGGAAATTTTTGACACCAAAATTGGTACATTGATGAAAACGTGAGCGGGTTTTCGTTTTCGAAATACTCCCAATTCTCTAGGTTGTATGCATCGGCCTTTGATGGAAAAATTGAAGCAAACTTCTCACGAACCATTGGTGAGAGATTAAAGCCCGAAAAAGTAAGTCCAAGTATGGTGAGCGCTTCAGAAACCTTAGATAGCGAAAAATGATGCTCCTGGGTGTGTAAAAGAAGATCCCTAAAGCTGCTAGAAGCAAAGAAGTCATTAGACTGTCGGAGAAGAACGTCATCCGCATGGTGTGAGCGAATTATCTCTTCCCTTAATTCAGTAGCGCCGCCTTTTGTAAATGAGAAAGAATTACCCAGCTGGTCCCGCTTTCTTTTTATATGCGCGCGAGCAACCCCACTGTATAGACCGACATTCATTATGCCCCCAACGCGGAGAATGTCTGAGAGAGCTTGCCAACCAAGAATTGGATTTTTCAAGTGATGAAGGACACCGACTGCCTCGATTAAATCAAACTGCTTCCCAAGTTGTCCCAAAGAATATAAGTCCCCCTGTAAAAGAGTGATATTCGTTACCTTATATTCGTCCGCCTTTCGCGCAGCGTAACTGAGGCTCCTTCTACTAAGATCTACAGATATTATCTGGCTTTCTGGATAGTGAAGTGCCAGCTCGATGGCGTGTTGCCCTGTTCCGCAGCCAGCTACCAGGATCTCTGGTTGCTCAATATTGGGAATCTCACATGGGAAATGAAGTCCAAAAATTTGTTGCCGTTCTCTTGTGCCACAAGGGCGAAAAGGAACCTCTACATCGGTCCATCTGGGATATGGGTTTTCTTCGTATTGCCTTTGAACCGCCAACGTAATATCCCCTTTGACTTCCCCCAAAATGGCAATATCGTTCGAAAGCCTCACCTCTTCTTCGGGCTCAGTTACGTGAAGCCGGTACACTTCCTTCAACATTGCACCAATCGGAAGGGGTGGAGCAAAGTGCTCTTGACGAAGTGGTTTATAACAAGAGAGCGCAAGGATGGCCCATAGGGTGGTGTGCTCAGTCCAATGCATATCTCCAAAACGCAGACTATCTTCGAGAGCTTCAACTTTTTGAACTTCATCCTCCGATGCAAAGGGTATATATTCATTAATTAAACAATGCGTAGAAAGCCGCGTAGAAAAGTGAATTGCTCCATGATTGAAAGGTAACTCCTTATACAGCCTTAGCAGTTGCCTTCGTAACCTTGAAAATAAACGTTCAAAATCCAAATCAGGTATTAGCGACCTCTCCAAAATCTCACACAGCAAAGGTCGACTATTTAATCGGTCTAGCGTAATGACAAAATCCTCAGCCGAATCGATAAACACCTCACCTTTAATAAGTTGTATAATGAAGGGATCATACCGCAAAAGACTTAGGATCGGTCGAATGAGCTTCTCTGGTCGAAAAAAACTTTTATCTTTTAAAAGCGTTATGATTATATCGTCGAAATCTAGTATATTCTCGGTGAACTCTAATCTTTCAAAAATCAAGCCAAATTTATAATAGGCTTCGGAAAAACTGTTTCGTAAGTCAATCGCCCGTTTTAAGTCGAAGAGCGCACCTATAAAATCGCCGTTTCGCTCTTTTATAGCAGCGATGTTCCTATGTGCTTCTGGGTATAGGTTGTCAATTTCTAAACACCTCAAAAACTCAGCTTTGGCGTCTTCGAAATCTCCATTTTTAAAAAATGCATCCCCGAGATTGCTGTAAGCCTCGGCATAATCAGGTTTTAATCTTATTGCTTCACGAT
>CAZZDT010000518.1:0-3846 GCA_964652435.1 uncultured Bdellovibrionales bacterium | reverse complement strand
AGATTAGGATGTGTGTTTTTGAGTTTAAGAATAGCCGGTAACGCGACGTAGTCTGTAAGAACACCGATGGTGGCAATCCTAACTGGCCCGGCTAAGGGATCGGCGGCCAATGTTTTGAGCGACATTTCTAAAGAATCGACCGCTTGAGACAAGCTTTCTTGGAGTCTACGCCCAGCCGCATTTAGGACCAGTTGACGCCCGGTGCGACGAAAGAGAGGCTGTCCTAATTCTTCTTCCAGCAGCTTGATGGTTCGAGAGATGGCCGGCGGCGTGATGTGGAGTATTTTGGCCGCGGTGGGCAGATGCTCGGTAGCCGCCACCACCCGAAAAACGGGAAGCCTGGTCCATAGATTTTCAATTTGAGGATTTTGTTCCATAATTCTATGTTAACTAGTTTTGCATGAACTGTTCAATACATTCAAATGGACCAAACATATGGTTCGGGCTTTAATCATCCTGAAACTACTGCCGCACTCTGCCTAAGGGCGAGAGGAGAAAGATTATGCATCGTTCCAAACTATTCCGTGCCTTGGTTATTGGCGGAAGTATGACAGCAGCAGCCTTAGTGGGTTGTGGAGATGAAAACAGTTCCAATCCCGCAGATACCGCTGAGCAGAATGAGACCAGCTCAACGGAGCCGGGCAACGATGCTTCTGACAGTTCGGACGTCTCGGATTCTACCGATGCGACTGACACTTCAGATGCCACAGACTCTTCCGATTCCACTGACGCTTCAGATGCCACAGACTCTTCCGATTCCACTGACGCTTCGGATGCCACAGACTCTTCCGATTCCGCTGACGCTTCAGATGCTGCCGACACATCGGACCCGTCTGATGCTTCGGATACACAAACAGAACTCGCGCCATGCTTTTGTGGTTCTGAGTCTTCTTGTTGCGAAGAGGTTGAAGGCGAGTTGCAAGTTGTTGATGGGTTCGAATGCTGCTGGGGTACTTCTTGCTAAGTAGATCTCCTCATAGAGAACTCGTTGGCAAAATTTGGCGAGAACGGGAGAAGACGGAGCGTGAAGCTGCCTCTTTATTCGCGGCCCTTGGCAAAGGCATGGATGATTGTGGTTTACCCAACGATCTGGTTGCCATGGCCCATGAGGCCAGTGATGACGAGGTGGATCATGCTGGTCGTTGCCGCGATATCATCGCCGAATGCGATTTCAAGGAGCCTTTGTTAGAGGCTGCGCCGCGGGGCTTGTTGGGGCCGCGAGATTTACCGCTTGAAAAGCGAGTGCTCTATACAAGTGTGGCCATGGGTTGTGTGACTGAAACGGTAAGTACTGCGCTCTTGCTTGAAATGAAGAAGCGGATGGATGCGCCTATCATTGAGAAAACGGTTCGCGCGATTCTGGGTGACGAGGTGAATCACAGCCGACTGGGATGGGCACATCTTGCCTATTACACACAAACGGCTGAAGCAGATTATCTTGGTTCCTATCTTCCGCGCATTTTTGAATCGCTCTTGATTGCAGAAAGTGATGAAGCCTCAGAGAAACGTCCAGAGCATTGCGATGTTTATGGCCTGGGTATTCTCCCGCGCTTGACGGTGGAGCGTGTCTTTAAGCAGACCCTAGAAGAAGTGATCTTGCCTGGATTCGAGGAGTTTGGGGTGCCCACCAAGATTTCTCATGACTGGTGCCGCCATCGTTTTCGGTCTTAGGCGGCCAATCGCTCCGCTTGGCCTTCGGACTCCAATGTTTGCTGGGTAAGCTTTTGAATCTCTGGTTGCTTCTTTTCAATTTCTTTGGCCATGGTTTTTTCAAGTTGAGAACCAATCAGCCATATCTTCGCGGTGATCTCGGTGTCTAATACATGGCGAACGCCACGTGGATTGAACGGGGCCGCGGAGCGAACTGAGAAGCTTGTTTTGGCACTGACCTTTCCTTGAAATGGACCGGCCAGGAGCGAGGTTTCGGTAACTCCGCTGTGCCGACTTAGATCGTAAGTGGTGGATTCTCGAAAATCTAAGGCATCGGTACCGACAAAAGTTTTGATGGCTCCGGGCACGGCCTCTGGCCTTGGGTGAACCAAGGCTTCCCGAATGTATTGATCACCGATGGTTTCTTCTCGGATGATTTCAACATCGCTGCCGGCTTGATTGTGAATCGCTTTGTATAACCGGCTGTTTGTTATGCATTTTTTCTCGAAACTCTCCACGGGGTCTCGGCCTCCGGGAATGGTATAGGGTGTGTTCAATGTGAGCTTCATGAGGCACTCCTTGGTTTGAGCTGGGGCACAGGATTGTTTTCGCCCATTCTAAGAAGATGTTGCCGTTTTATTTGCAGATTCGGCTTCTCATCATTTCCACAACACCTGCTGTGCATTATCATGACGCATGTAATCAAAGGGGAATCAATGTACGCGCATGTGAATGGGATGAGAATTTGGTATGACCAAAGTGGTGAGCAGGGAAGCCCCGTGCTCTTGATCATGGGGTTTGGCATGAGCAGCGAGGCTTGGATGCCTCAAGTTGTTACGCTGGAAAAACATCACCAAGTCCTGCGACTCGACAACAGAGGTGTGGGACGAAGCGGGGCGGTAAACGCACCTTATTCTTTAAAAGATATGGCATCCGATTGTTTGGCCATTGTTGATAAACAATGCTTCCAAGATGTCCATGTGGTGGGCGTGTCTATGGGGGGAATGATTGCTCAAGAGTTTGCTCTTCGCTATCCCCATCGCGTTCGCAGTCTTAGTTTGATTGCTACGCATCCCGGTGGTCCTAAGTATTTTCCTAGGGCCAAGGCCATCGGCCTTTTTCTAAAAGCAAATATGAGCAAGGGCAAAGAGCGCATCGAGGCGTTAGGCAAGTTGCTTTACCCAGAAGAGGCACGTGAGGACTTTCTATCGAGCTCTGAGGATTCTCAAGTTGCGAACGAACTCTTTAACCCTATCGCAAGAACGACGTTGAAGTATCAACTCATGGCCTTAGCCCGGCACAATACCACCCGACGCCTTAAGCGCCTTAAGGGTAAGCCTGTGCTTATTGTGAAACCAAATGATGATATTTTGGTTCCAGCAGAGTCCAATGATGAATTACATCGTTTGATTCCCGGCTCTCGAATGATTTCATTTTCCAATGCGGGCCATGGCATCACCGAACAGTGTGCTGATGAACTCAATGCTCACCTTCTGGCGCATTTTTCAGCGGCGGATGAAGCAGCCTTGGCGCAAACGAAAAAGTGGTCTCATCTTCGGGTGGCTTGAACAAGCATCAGCCTCCAGAGCGCTTCACTTTGAAGCCCTTTTTTTCAAGCAACGGAACCAGTAGGTCGCGCTGGTCTCCTTGAATCTCAATCACACCATCTTTGAGGGTACCACCGGTCCCGCATTTTTTCTTGAGCTCTTTGGCCAGTGCTTTGAGTTCTTTTTCAGCTAAAAGCACGCCTGTTATCACGGTAACGCCTTTGCCTTTACGCCCCTTGGTTTCGCGGCCCACCCGTACGATTCCGTCTCCCGTTGGAACTTTCGGCTGGCTTGAACAGGCGCATGCCTTCAGCTTCTTTTGACATTTTGGACACATATTCCCATGTTCACTTGAATAAACGAGACCATCGTCTTGATTGCGCGAACCCATGGGGTGCTCTCCATTTGTTAAATTGGATCAGAATCTACCTGAGAGCTTCATATATATCGATTTAAATCGTTGTGCCGAATTAATTCTGGCAACGAAGTCATGATTTTGCCGATAATTGAGGTGCACAATGAAGTGATGTGAGGTTTTGCCTTGGTTCGTAAAGATGGCTATTCAATCGAAAGAATCATCCATCACGCTTTTAATCGTGGTAGGTCTCAAGATTTAAGTCCTGCATCGAAATGGAACAATCAAACAACC
>CAZZDT010000517.1:0-3846 GCA_964652435.1 uncultured Bdellovibrionales bacterium | reverse complement strand
TGCGGCTTGTTTTCGAAAAGCGCCGGTTTGAAAGTGAAACTGGCTGCGCCGGTTAATACGGCAAGGTCAAAGACGCTGCCACCGGTTTGCAAAAGTTTAACTTCGTCTACTTCACCTTGCGTATCGATAAGGATGCTTACGATAACGGTGATGGTCTCGGCGTGGGTTGGCGCCTCTTTGGGATAGATGATGCTGGTGGCGCCGATGGCTTGGGGCGGCACAAACTTAGCGGCTTCTGTACTTGGAGCATTCTCTGCTGCAGCCATAAGGGGCCACACCATTGCCAAGAGCAGCCAAGTGGATAGCCATGCTTTCAGCGCCATGTGAACCACCATCCAGCGCTTGCACCTACATAAGACCAATTATCAAAATAGAGAAGAATGCGCCCGGTGGTTGGGTGAATGCTTCCGATTTCTTCTGCGCAGCGAATGCTTTCAAAATAGGTTTGTAGGTAGGGTCCCGTGCGAAAGTAGTCGCTCACTGTCCATTGGTATTCAACACGGCTGCTCAAGATGACACCGCCGCCATTGCAAGCATCAAGCTGCTCACCGGGCTCAAGCCAAACGTCGTCCTCTAAGCTGGAAAAGTTTGAGCTTGAATAGATGATGCGTTCACATTCGGTTTGGTCATAATCACATCGAACCATGCGTCCGGCGTAGCCTGCACCCAGGGTCACACCCAATTGGTCAAAGAACCACCAAGTTCCCTCTAGGGTGAGGGCCCAACGAAGTCCGGTTTCGTTCATGTTGGGAACGCTGTAACTCAAGTTGGCGCCCAGAGACCAATTGTTCTCAAATTGATAATAGGGGCGAACACTGAAACCTTGCATCACGGTATTGGCGGTGTAGTCCAGTGCGAGCAGCCCGTGGAATTCGTAGGCCAAGCCAATGCGGAAACCGGTTTGGCGCCATGCTTCTTTGGGGGTTTCTACACTTTCAGAATTTTTGGTGATGGGCGCTTGGGTGTTGGCATAGACGGGAGCGCAGTAAAGTAACGACACCAGCATAAGCAGGTAGGTCACCCGGCTCAGAACAGTATTTTGCCAGAAACGTCTCACGAGAAAACTATAGCGTTTCCAGTAGTTTGGTGCACGTGGTCTGGGATTTGTACGCATCCCCAAAATTCGACGCAACAATTGGACAGCCCAACCGATACCTCTTGTGAGACCAATATTACTGGAGATAACAATGAGAACCGTAGCCGCCAACCGACCCAACTTTCGAAGTTCGATGCAATCTATTCCGGCATCGAGATCTGTGATCAAGCGCGGCGCTAAGCCTCGTTTGAAAGCGGTGCCTCGTGGAACGCTGGTTGTTCCTAAAGCATTTAACAAGCCGACCATGGTGCTCGATGAGCCGCGGGCTGGTGCGGCCGGTTTCTCGGTTCAGCCAGGAACCACCTTGAAGGTGATTGGCCATAAGCGTGGCTGGCACCGGGTAGAAACCATGGGCAGCGACAAAGACCGAGGTTGGATTTCAACACCCACCGATGCAAGCCTTCGTCCGCAATTGAATGTGCCGCGGATTGACCGATCTTACGTGGAGTTTCAGCCAGTAGACGGACCTATTTACACCGGCCCCGTTAAAGTAGAAGACATCAACCAAGGCTGGCTAGGGGATTGCTTTTTGATTGGCGCGTTGGCCGCATTGGCCCACAACGCTCCCGGAAAGATTCGTGATTGTATTCGCCGCGGCGATAAGCCTGGCACCTATGTGGTCACATTGAATCGCGTGGCGGAAAATGGCCGCGACTACGGTGAGCGCAGAATTGAGATCAACAATGTGTTCCCAACCAAAGATGGACAACTGCTTTACGCGCAGGGCGGCAAAGGCCGTAATGAGCGATATGAAATCGATGAATTTGAAGATGGTGACCGGCCACTGTGGCCAGCTATCTTGGAGAAAGCTTTTGCAACCATGCTGGGTGGCTACGATAAGCTTGACCAGGGTGGTATCGAGGAAACCGTATTTCGCGGTGTGACCGGTATGCACGTGGAAGACATCGACATTGGTCGCCCGGGTTCGTCTCAAAATGAGCGCGCCATTTCAGACTTGGACCTTGCCCTTAAGATGGGTCTGCCGGTGACGGCTTCTTCCAAAGGTCGAAAGGTTTTGCCCAATATCTATGACAACCACGTTTATGTGGCGGTGGGTGTGACGGAAGACAAAATTGTTCTTCGTAATCCCCACGACCCACGTAAGACGCTTTCTCTCACCCATAAAGACTTCTGCCGGGCTTTCGATGGCCTTGTGGTTGGATGTGTTGAGACTGAGTAATTTCTCTGCCGCTTCAAAGCTGGATGGGAGTGGGTCAGTGCTGAAGTGACTGGAACTCTCGAGTGTCGGTGGTGGTGTCTTGTTGGACTTCAAATGAGATGCTGCCCACTTCGCGTCCATCTTGTGTTTCCACAAAAACTCTCCATGGCCCGGGGCTGTAGTGCTCTTTGTAGCCGTAGCCGCGGTATCCCATTTCTCTTCCGCCTCGGATGTTCATTTTAATTTTATCGGTGGTTTCCCATTTGCCGGTCGGGTTTTGTTTTTCCCACCTTAAGTAGATGGCATCGCTGAAGCGGCGAGGTGCAAAGATGCGGGTGAATACGTAGAGCCGGTCGCCAGGTCTTGCCGGAAAGACATCGTCTGCAAAGGGAAGCATGGATAAGCTTTGGCTGTGTTGCTTCAATACATAGCCCGCAGGTTTCACACTGACATCGTGGTAGATGCCAATATGCTGGGTGGAAAGCGGAATGGGCGGGATGGCATTGCTGATATAGAGCAGCAAGAAAGTACCAAAGGCCAGAAGCGTTGGACGCAGGTAATGGCGGCGAAAAGTATCCGCAGGGCATTCAAGCTTTTTAAGTATCCACGCCAAGCCTATGGCAATGGCCGCACTGAGTCCCACGGAAAGGCCAAATACAGTGTAGCTTACCGAGCCCATGAGAATGGGAATGAAATAGGTGGCAAACGTAAGAAGGGCGATTTGGTAGAGCACGCACCGGATGAAGGGACCCAGATTTTGAAAGCGCTTAAGCTCATTGAGAATCAAGAGGGTGACGAGAAGTCCTAGAAAAAGAATCGAGACCGCCGCCGAGCTGGATTTAAAGTAGAAGATGGTGAAGGCGCTCAAGAGTGCGCCCAGCGCAAAATGAAAAATGAACTGGTCGTGTTTGATAAAAGTTTGGCCAAGGGTTTTACGCAAGTTGCTGCCAGTGTGGGCCCACTCCGACTTTGCCAGCAAGGTTAGAACAAGCAAAAGGCCACTGAGAACGAGCCAAAACCCATGGATGAAAAAATTGGTGTAGCTATCAATGCGGCCAAGGGTTGCCAGGTCAAAACAGAATCCCCCAACAAATGCTGTGGCCGGTATATGGGCCCGCACCATGGGGAGAATGGTTTGAATATGGATAGGACGCAGGTTCAACTTCAGCTCTTGCGTTTGGGTTGTCTCAAGGCTCTCTTATCACGAAGCCTCTCGGCGAAAATGTATGGCCGATATTTTTTATCTTTTGGGCTGAATCCGGTGGTTCTTAGGGTGTGGGTAATATCTCTTAAGTCCTTGAAATAAATAAGTTTAGGTTTGCGTTTGCATGAAGTCAGCGGCTTTAATCACTTGCAATCTTCTGCCTGGAATGGGTTGATGTTGTTAGGGAATTTTTTGGAGGACCGGGGAGCGCAACCATGACGGATGAATCCACTGCACGCATTGGAAAGGTTATCGAAACCTTGCCGGATTTTGAGCGGCTTGAAAAGAAGAAGCAGGTAGAGGGTTTAACGGAGACCGAAACCGAGCAATGGGGCGCTTATTATGCAGCAGTTCTCGACGAACTTGAGCCCTTGAGCGGACAGTTCG
>CAZZDT010000516.1:0-3861 GCA_964652435.1 uncultured Bdellovibrionales bacterium | reverse complement strand
TGGATGAAGTTCTCAACGAGCGCTATACCGGGCGAACCTTGGTCAAAGATCCGGGACAAATTCGCGAGCTGGTTTCTATTTTTGGATCGACCTGGAAAGGCCTGAGTCGGGCAGAATCTGCTTTGCTTCGTAATTTGGGTTGGACCCAGCAGCTTTGGGATACTCGGGAGACGCCCGGGGCAAAATGGCCGGTAGCTATGGCAACATCGTTTGTGAATTTGAACCCAACCCAGCGCGAAGCGGTTCGAAATCTGGGCTTTAGTCCCCATGACTGGGATTCGAAGGTTCAGGGCTTTACCATGGGCAAAAACGCTTAAACTAGCCTGGCGACTTCATATGCAGACTTAGCAGAAGCTCTGCTCTTTGTACCCACGGCCCAAAAGCGGGCATGTTTGAACCAATCTGTAAAACAGCCTGTAAATCTTCTAGTCCGGCTTCAATATTTCTCGAGAGAATCTGAGACTCGCCCCGGTACACATAACTCACGACATCCATATCATCGTTGGCGATGGCCATATCGTAGGCCGCAACCGCTTCTGGGTACTCCTTGAGTTGCTGATTGACTGCACCCAGTGCCCGCCAATAATGCGCGGTATACGGCGCATATGCGGTGAGTCCGGTGAAGATATCTTTGGCGGCGTCGTATTTTCCGTAAGTGAAGAAGTTGTAACCAAGGGCGTAGATGGTTTCCATTTCCTCGTCGCTGATGCCTTCGAGTTCTTGAAGGGTGATTAAACCATTCATAAAGCCGTGAATCATAAACTCTAGATATTGGCCGGCCGTATTGTCGATTTCGCTCGATTGGGTCATGGTACTACTATACTGGGGCTGGCCTTTTTGGCCAAGTCACCGGATGCATTTGAAATAATCAGCGCAACCGCCTAATCTGCACCAACACCACTACATACGCTTTGGGGACTTCAGTTATGCGACTTTTCGCCACAATCTTCATGTTATTGTTTTTGATCGGGTGCATTGAGCCCGTTCAGCTAGAGTGGAAGTTTGATTTGGGGGCTCCAAGTGTGTCCACCCCGCTCGTGACGGATAAATATATTGCCGTCGGTACGAGCCAGGGGGTTCGATTGGTTACGCCTCAAGGCTCCCAAAGGTGCTCTTTCGATAAGGCTGGCGAGGTGATCAGTAAGCCTGCCACAGATGGCGAGCTTATCTTTTTTGGAAGCACAAACTATTTGGTCTACGCGGTGGATAGCCACTGCAAAGAGCAATGGAGTTTCCAAACCCGCGACCGGGTTAAGGCAGACCCCTTGGTTGCTGATGGCACAGTGTATATCGGAAGCTACGATGGAAACTTTTACGCATTGGACGCTAAAACAGGGAAGCCGAAATGGGTTTTTCCAAACGCAGAAACCAAGAAGAAAGAGCCCTCGCAATTTGAGATGCCTTCTCAAGCGCCCGTGAAGCCACAAGCAGCAGCTGAACCTCAACCCGCAAAGACTTCTGCTCCGGATTCTGGCCCGACCGATGTAGGTGGTTTCTCTTATTCATCGGCGGCGATTCATAACGGGGTTATTTTTGTAGGGAACCTTGATTATCGACTCTATGCGTTGGATGCCCAAACAGGAAAAATGCTCTGGAGATACAAAACCGAAGCGCCGGTTACCTCTTCGCCTACTATCAGTGGGACGGATGTCTATTTCGGCAGCAACGATGGAAATGTCTACGGAATCAATATTGCGGATATTCAAAAGCCAACCGTGCGTTGGAAGGTTCCAACTCGAGACTGGGTGAACTCTTCGGTTCGTCTTGATGAGGGTGTGGCTTTCATTGGGTCCAATGACAGAAGACTCTATGCCTTAGATGAGAAAACAGGCAGTGCGAAATGGAGTTTTGCGACGAAGGGTCCTGCGATATCTGTTCCTGCAATTTTCAAGAGTCTCGTTTTTGTTGCAGGTGGCGCGGGTGACGGCCATATTTATGCGTTAAACAAAAAGACCGGCGACTTGCACTGGCGATTTAGAACCGGTGATAAAATTGAATCGGATCCCGTCGTTGCCTTGAAAGAGCGCCATCTCTACGTAACGAGCGCAGACGGCCATCTTTACGCCTTTATCATCAATTCAACGATACAGCGAAACTAAGCTCTGCTCAGGATAAGTGAAGTTTGCGCTGTACTAAGAGAGTTTGGGTGCAAATATCGTGTAGGCTGCGATGGTATGAATCGAGCAAAGGCCAAAAGTAGCCAGCCCCTAAGAGCGCCCAAGAAAATAAAGACAAAAGCGCGCGAATAAACAGTCGCGTGCGGCTAAGTTCACGACCGTGCTTATGGACTAAAACAATGCCCGCGAGGCGCCGACCAGGGGTGTATCCTGCTCGCGCTATGGAAGAGCATTGGTAGGCGAGAAAAGCTACGAAAACAGTGAACAACCCCAGCCCGATGGCGCCGAGCCTAGATGCAAACCACAAGAGCAGGGAGTCTACCAAGTGGGCACCTCGAATTGTCTGAGGATGTTCACCGTGCGAGAGAATGGCCACAATAGCTGCGATGGTCATCAGGGCAATGAGTCCATCAACGCAATATGCGAGGAAGACCCGCTTCCCATCGGCGATTTGTATTAAAAGCGTCTCCGTGGAAGAAATCTTTTGATTGGTCCCGAACGGAGTCACAGGGCTGCCGCAGTGGTTACATCGAAAAGCGCCAAGGGATATGGGTTTTTCGCACTTAGGGCAGAGCCTGGCCTCACCCTTTATGATGGGTGGGCGATAAGAACGGCTGCGGCTGCGATGGCCGCGGTTTCGGTTCGTAGTATGTGAGGACTCAGCCACAATGAATTGTACCCCGAGTTTTTCAATTGCTCCAATTCATGGTCAGTAAATCCTCCCTCGGGTCCAATGACCACAACGGTTCGCCCCTTCAGGGGACCTTGGGGGAGTCCGCCGCTGGTTTTGACTGGGGAGGCGACGAGGCGATGAGTAAAATCTTCTTGTGACAGTTCTTGTAGAGTCATTGGACCCCGAATACTTGGCACCCTGACGCGTCGCGATTGTCTCGCGGCCGAGTCGGTGAGCCTCGCCCAACGTTCAAATTTCTTTGAACCGGGCTTTGGGGTGACTACGCTGCGCTCGGTCTGCAGCCAGATCAGTCCAGATGCTCCGATCTCCGTGATTTTTTCCACCAGCCAATCGGCTCGGTCACCTTTTGGGGTGGCCACAGCCAGGAAAAGTTCATGGTCTGGCTTTGGGGCCTCTTGGGGCTCTTGGACCTCCAAATAGGGTTTCTCTTCTTCAGTTCCTCGAAGGGTGGCCAGGGCAAAAAGGCCATGCCCATTAAAAACCTCAATTTTTTCACCCTCCCTCAGGCGTAGGGCCTTTAAGAGATAACGGCGCTCGTCTTTGGTCAGCCGGTGGGGCCCGGCTTGGAGAGGATTCAGTGGCATCCGTCGTTTTGGATGCTCGGGGGAATTTTCAGTCATGATGATAGGTTATACCGCCGAAACCTCAACTTGACACGTTTTAAAGCCGCCGGTACTTCGCATTTATGAGTCAACAAACAGCAGCTATTATTCTTGCAGCAGGCCAAGGCACTCGGATGCGTTCGAGTTTACCCAAAGTTTTGCACCCCGTCTGTGAGTTACCCCTGATTGTGCATGTGGTTCGCTTGGCGCTCGCCTCAGGTGCTGCTCCCGTTGTGGTTGTCATTGACCCTGCGGGGAAACGTACCCGCGATTTACTAAGTGCGACATTTCCAGGTGCTCCTTTGGTTTTTGCGGTCCAGGAAGTTCCTCGTGGGACAGGTGATGCGGCTCGGGCAGGCCTTGAAGCAATCCCCGATTTTAAGGGGCAGGTTCTTGTTTTGGCCGGAGACGTTCCGCTCCTACAAAAAAGTACCATCACGAAGCTTCA
>CAZZDT010000515.1:0-3896 GCA_964652435.1 uncultured Bdellovibrionales bacterium | reverse complement strand
TTGGCGGTTGGTCTGGGCATGGCTTTGTACGGTTTCTTGTATTTTTGGATTCACGATGGGTTGGCCCATAAGCGCTGGTCTCCCCCTCAATTTATGAGACCCCGCTGGGCGGAGGTGGTTAAACACAATCACAGGCGACACCATCAGAAATCGACCAAGAATGGCCAGGGGCCCTACGGGCTTTTCTTTTAGTCGATCGGCTTAACTCAGAGTCTCGATCAATGCCTCTATAGAACCTCCCAGTTGAGCATTGACGGCTGCAAACTGGGTTTGCTTCCATTCCTTGGTACCGTTACCACCCAAGAATATTTTAACCTCTGTAGGCAACATGCCACGCAGTCTTTCCACGTAGTGAAGCACTTCCGTAAGGGCCACAGGGTTCACCACCGAGAGACCAATACTGCTTACCTTTTTGTAAATCGCGGCGTCGGCCACTTCTGAGGCAGGCATGTCACTTCCCAGGTATAAAACGGGGTGACCTTTGGCCCGGAATTTAATCCCTAAACTCAGTAAGCCAATCTCGTGTCGCTCACCGGCGATACACGCCAGCAAAATACTTTTCTTGGATGCATCCACCTCATTCTTCATTTGTTTGAAGAGGGAAAACAAACGTTCCTTCATAAAACTCGAGGAGAAATGCTCTTGGGCAATATTAAATTTTCCGGTTGCCCAATTTTCGCCTACTTTAACCGAAACAGGAATGACAATATCATCGATCAATCGCTCGATGGGCAAAGCAGACGCTCTTTCAAAAACCGCATCCATTTGATCGAGATCATAATTGCCAATGGCTTCCAATAAGTCCGCTTGGAGCGTTACGGTTTCGCGGGTTTTTTCGAGTTCATCGTTGGCCGAAACAGCGCTTTGCCCTGCCTTGTCACCATTGAGCACCAACACCGCTGCTTCACTGATTTTGAAGCCCTGCTCCAACAATCCCTTCACCCGGTTAATTACCAATAAGTCGTTGGCAGTATAAACCCGATAACCATTTTTCAGGCGTGTGGGCGTAACCAACTCATAACGCCTCTCCCAGGCTATAAGTGTATTCTTTGGTATTCCGGTGAGTCGTGCCACCGTCTTTATTTGGTACCCAGCGTTGTTCATATTACGATACCCCCGGCATTGCAGTTAAAACATGATGTGTTTTAGCAACACTCTGGTTCTTTGTCGGTTTCCGTGAAAATAATGTCTTGATAAAAAGACCGATTCCTCGAGCCACGCAAATAATTTTTTCGGGACCCGATACAAACATTCGCCCCTTAAGGCTATTTCCCGACCAGTGTTTTTCAATTTTTCGCCCTATTTCTCGGTAGAGGGTGAGCGCGATACAAATCGCTAAACGGGTTCGAGATGGAATAAAAACAAGCCCTTCAATGGCGGAGTTATAATGTGACTCTGCAATGCGAAGCGCCTTTAATACATTTGACGAAATTTCATTTGAGCGTTCATGGTTTGAAGTTATGTCATCGACGGTTAAAGGTTGTTGAAACCAGGATTGAGGTAGGTAGACCCTCTGGTTCTTCGCATCTTCGAGCACGTCGCGACAAATATTCGTTAACTGCATACCAATGCCCAAATCGATGGCGTACCCCCAGGCGGTGGGCTCACGCACATTCAACACGGGGCACATCATTAGTCCCACCGTTCCAGCCACGCGATAGCAGTAGAGTAGCAGTTCTTCTTCGTCCCGAACTTTAACTTCCTCCAGGTCAGATTTCACCCCTAAAAGAAGTTGCTGGGCCGGCTCCATACCGAGCCCACATTGCCGCAACTCGTTAAACAGCGCGGAGAACTCATTCTCACCATTTTTTTGAACAACAAGCAGCTGTTCCATTTCAATGATGTTTCGGTTAGCGACATCTTCACTGGGTGCCTCATCAACCGCATCATCCACACGTCGACAAAAACCATATAACGACGCTGCCCGGTCACGTGTGTCCGCCGGCAAAAACACGGACGCCCAGTAAAAACTGCGCCCGTGCTTCTTGAGTATGGCCTGGTTATCGACGAGAGCTTCTGACATATTTACGACACCATCTTTAACGGGCTGGCCTGTGGGATGGGGTTACCTTTGATGGGACGAGGCACTACAGCTTCAAGAACCTTCGCCGAACTCAAAACACCTGGCACACCCGCGCCGGGGTGCGTGGCCGCTCCCACGAAATAAAGCCCCTGAACATCCTCGGACACATTGTGGTACCGCATGTAAGCAGATTGCTGTAGTAATGGCTCGATCCCAAAAGCATTACCCTGATAGGATCTCAGTTCCGTTTGGAAGTATCGTGGGTCGACGTTTTTCTGGGTCACCAAGTTCTCTTTCAAACCTGGCAAATGGGATTGGTCTAAAAAGGTAAGGATACGATCCATGTATTCTTCATTCAGTTCAGACCAATCCAGACCGCTTTTCTGATTAGGCACCGGTGATAACACATAAAAGTTTTCACAACCCTCGGGTGCCAAAGAGGGGTCACTCCTCGTGGGCGCGTGCAGGTACAGTGAAAAATCATCCGCTAATACCTTGCGGTTAAAAATATCATTCAGCAAGCCTTTGTAACGCGGGCCGAGGATAATCGTATGATGCGCAATATCCGGATACGTTTTCTTGGTGCCAAAATAAGCGACAAACAGACTCATGGACTGCTTTTTGCGCGCCACCGAACGGTCCGTGTGCCGACGCCGCTGGGTGGGCTCGAGCCATTTTGTGTAGACCGTCGAAGGATCGGCATTCGAAACGACCATATATCCGCCATTATGGTTTGACCACCCTCCAGCCGCACACCTTTTACTTGTCCATCTGACACTTCGAGACGCTCAACGGGCGAATTGAACCGGAATCCTACCCCAATTTCCTCGAGCAGCTTCACCATCGCTTTGACAATGGCGGTCGTTCCACCTTTAGCAAAATGAACGCCCCACTTTCTCTCCAGCCAATGGATCAAAAGGTAAATAGAAGACACATTGAATGGGTTTCCACCCACCAGCAAAGGTTGGAAGGTAAATACCTGACGTAGGCGCTCGTCTTTGATGTGGGAAGCCACCATGCTGTAAACACTTTTGTAGCTTTTCAACCGGATCATTTGCGGCACAACGCGCAACATATCGGACAAGCGATTAAAGGGAACGTGGGCCAACTCCTCGTAGCCGATGGCGAAAATTTCCTGAGCTTGTTTCACCAAGTTTTGGTAACCCTGAACATCTGCGGGATTCATTTGCTCAATCTGCGAGAGCAAACGTTCCTCGTCGCCCACGTAATCGAATTGACTGCCATCATCAAAAGCGACGCGATAAAAAGGGTCTACCGGCATAAGGTCAAAGTAATCACGTGCATCTCGCCCTACGAGAGAAAACAACTCATCCAACAGGTAAGGCGCAGTAATGACCGTAGGGCCAGCATCGAAGGAGAAACCATCTTGCTCGAACACACGAGCCCTTCCTCCGGGCTGCGAACCCGCCTCGATCACTTCAACATCGTAACCCAGGGCACGCATTCGAATCGCTGCGGCTAGGCCACCAAAACCTGTTCCTACTACCAATACTTTTTGACTCATGATCTCTCCTTGAGGTTTTTTAATCCCAGTGCTGTGGCAACGTCTTCCACCAATCCACGGAGGGGTTGATCGGGTACTGTGGTCACGGCCATTTCTACAAATTCTTCCGCCCACGTCTCGCAGGCCGCTTTCGCGCCAGAGTGCTCAAACCTACGCTCCCAAAACGCCACATCTTCTGTGGTTACTTCTTCAAACGGCTTTGAAAGGATCTCTGCTGCCACCATCCTATCTTCGGGGCATCGCTCTAAATGGGCGATAAGTAACGCGCTGATTTTACCTTCGCGAAGATCGTTACCAACCTGCCCACGGCCTTTATCTGCGTAAAGGTCCCATATGTCGTCGTAGATT
>CAZZDT010000514.1:0-3907 GCA_964652435.1 uncultured Bdellovibrionales bacterium | reverse complement strand
ATTGTTTGACGTCGTTGTCGATGGTTAGCTTGGGAAGCCCCGCCGCCAAAAAAAGAGTGGCAACGCTGAAAATCAGCAAGGTGACCCAAGGATATTGGACCACTGATTTTGTATATGAACCAAAAGGATTCATGGCGCCTTCATTCTCTCTACATCACGTTTTGAAGCAGTCTCATCCTGCTAAGACAGTATCCTCTGAAATTGCGGGTGTACTCAAATCTAGCTTACGTCTTGCTGCCGAAGGGCGTCGAGGACTTGAAGGCTTACCTTGAGTTTCTCCTCAGTCAGTAGGTCTTTATCGATCAAGATGGTTCCAAGGTGTCGTTTGGACCCGGCCTGGTATTCGACCACCTGTTGATCCAATGCTGCAAGAACATCTTCCGTGCGACAAAATCCTAAATCGACGATGATGTCTCCGAGAAGACTCAGTCCGTAAAGGTCATCTGCAATCAGGGTGGCATCGGTGGGAACAAGATGGCTCAGAACTGCTGAGGCAGTATGCGCTTGGGACGGCTGGCTGCTTTGAATAGCAGTGGATGTCTCTTGCACAAGCTTGGCATGTTGAGCCTTTGTGAGAAATCCTTGGTTGACCATGACATCTCCGAGGAGCCAGTCTTGCTTGGTTCGGGTGCGCAGTATGCGTTGCCACTTAAGGCTCTTCCACAACGTTTTATTGTTGATAAAACCTAAGTCGATTGCCCGTTGGCCAAAGAGCGGTTGGTGATCCTCTAGGATAAGGTCGGCCCGTCGAAGCGGTGCGATCAAGAACCCAACCACGGCCCATAGCCCCGATAAGAGCCCCAAGCTCCACATGAGCACGGCTATGCCACGGCCGGAACCTATGCCGAAATAAGGGCCAAGCGTTTCAGTGAGTGCGCCTCCCTCGCGCATCAAGGGTTCGAACACATTGTCCGCAAGAGGCCCGGCAATGAGAACAGCCAGCACGAGAGGTGTTTGCGCGACAATAGGGCGAAAAGACAGAACCTTCCCTTGGATATCGGGAGGAACTTTGCGCAGCCAAAGCGCGTCTGAACAACCCATAATGATGGGGAAAAGAAGAGAGGCGCCCATGACCAAGATGCCCATGGCCCAGAGTGACTCAAAAGGAACCGTCGCCATAAGTAGAATGCCTTGAGCCATGATGCTCAGGAGAATTCCAAAGATTAAACGCTTAGGCCCACCCCAGCTCAGCATGAGGCCGCCGCCTATCACCACGCCAACGCCCCCCAGTGAAATAACGATGCCCAGTTCCGAGGCGCTGCCTAGGCTTTTGACTAAGGGCATCAAGAGGGTCCAGGTGACGCCGCCAAATAGATTTAAGCCGCCGAGAAAGAAGAGCAGATAGAGTAAAGGTTTACGGTCACGAATGTAGTTCCAACCAAAGAGCAGGTCTTCTCGCACCGATTGGTTGGCCTTCAAGCCTGATGCGCTGAGGCGTGCTGGAGGGAATCGCAGGATTGATAAGACCACGACGGCAAACGAAAAAGTGGTGACGTCTACAATTAAGATTCCACCGAGGCCTACGGAGTCCAGTAAGAAGCCACCGAGAAGCGGCGCAACCATCTGCGCAAGACCTAGCCCCACTTGTACCAGGCCTGAAGCGCGAGCCAATGAGTCTTTAGGCACCAAGAGCGTGGTGGCCGATGACATGGCGGGATACTGAAATGCATTGAAGGCTGAAGACATTGCAATCAGAACAATGAGGACGGTGAAATCCAGACTCTTATTGGTATAGAGCACGAAGAGCGTGAGGGTGCAGATACCGGCTCCGATGTGGCTAAGCATTAAAGCAAATCGGCGGTTCCAACGGTCCACCACAACCCCTGCCGCCAATGAAAGACTCATTTCAGGTGCAATGGCTGCAAAGAATGTAAGGCTGAATTGGGTGACCGAGTCATTTTGGTCGAGAACGGTGAGGGCGATACCGAAAGCGGTCAGCTGCGTCCCCAGTCGTGAAACCACTTGCGCCAGCCATAGAAAGCCGAACGTGATTAGGTTACGGTTGGTCTGGGTTTGCTGGCTCATAACAAAGAGTAAGGCAACCGAGACTCGGTAACAACCATGAGATGAAACAACAAATGAGAGGCTTAGCTAATTGGATTAAAGCCTTCTTACTTTGGACTTCTTGTAGATACCACCATATTCAAGTGGGTGGATCAGTTCGTAGTGTTTTTCTAGGCGAGCTGCCCCGCCGTTTTCGTGCCAGTTTTCTTCAGCTTCGGGCAGGTGTTCAATGTGAGGTACCATTGAGTACCACGGTGTTCGTAACAAGAGCAGTCCATCTCGTTCAATACGTGAATCCATGACGTGAAAGAAGCCGGAGGAGTTTGGGATATGTTCCAAAACGTCAAAGCAAATCATGATATTTACTGGATTTTCGATATCGTGAAGGCTGCCAGTCGAAACATGTGAATATCCGTGCTCTTTAGCGCGCCATTGAACAAACTCTTGGTTTAAATTGGGTAGGTCCAGTAAATGAACCTTTTTGTATTTCTCTACGTAGGGAAAGATTTGCGCGGCCGATGCGCAGCCTACATCAGCTAAAGAAAGCGGGCGGCCTTCGGTGGACGAGCTGGGTAACATGCTGATGATTTCGGTTAGTTCAAACCGAGATAATTGGTCGAGGATGTTGGCGCAGAGGTTGGAACGCCCAATGTCGCCTTTCCATGATTCATAAAATTCGGTGGGTTCATCGTATTCTTCGAATGTTTTGTCGTATTCGGGCCATTGTTCCGCCAAATCAAAAAAGGTGGATCGGCCGATATCAAGGAATTTGCAGGCGTCGGTCACGCATTGGTCTAGAACTCTGAAAAGCTTATTCATTGACACTCCTTAGGTCGCTTTGACGCCTTCGGTGCCATCTTATGTTTATGATATTGGTATTACAAATGGTCCACTTCGAAGGACGACTTTCGCGGATGGGCTGACTCCACTTTGGCACTTCGATTTGAAATAGTGGTATTTTACTTTGCCCGAATGCCCCTTCTCACGGGTCTTGATTGCGTTATAGTACGTGCTGCCGCGGGTATGGGAGTGAGAATGATGCGTCTCGTCTGGTTCATTGGTCTTTGTTTAGTGGTTTTTGGGTTGCCTGCGTGCAGCGATTCTGATGAGCCTGAAGAATCTCAGGCGTGTACAGAAGGTGCATCTCAAACGGGCAACACGCCATGTGGCGAGAATGGCATGGGTAGCCTGATTCAGATTTGTACTGGGGGCGAATGGCTCGATTCTGCTGACTGCAGTGAGGACGCGAATGAAACTGATGGTTCTGATCCTGCTGACCCAACCAACCCAGATCCAACAGATACGACGCCGACCGAGCCTGAGCCGAGCGGTGATTACCGAATTGGCACCACACCGTGTGGTCCAGAGGCAGATGGTCTTTATGTTCAACACTTAAGCGACGATGTCTGGAGCGACACGACGCTTTGTTTAATGAATGGCGACCGTGAATACGATGAGCTGCACTTTGGCGCGGGCTATGCTCCCGCTGAATGGGATTATGACCAAGCCCAGTTTCCTGCTCAAGGAATGTATGGCTGGTCTTATTATGCCCGGGCTTTTGATTTGATTCGCGACACTCCCGTTCACGAGCTGGGCTGGGGTCAATGGAGTAAGCCGGCGATGCCCGCCGATGGCCTTTCGGTATGTGGCATCCATCCTCATGGCTTTATGTGTGATGAAGAAGCGCCCACCGCTGAGGAAATGGCCGGTGAAGTAGCCAACTGTGGCTATCAGGATTATCAAAGTCTCGAGAACTGCCGCGTTTGGTGCTGCGGAGAAGAAGATAAATGCGGCGTTCGTGGATCCATCGAAGGAGGCATGGGCTATTGGATGTATACGCTGGAAACGCCTCAGGTGAAGTGGATGCTCCCGGGTTCGACCAATGCGAATTATGAAATTTTTG
>CAZZDT010000513.1:0-3909 GCA_964652435.1 uncultured Bdellovibrionales bacterium | reverse complement strand
CCCTCGTCTTTGGCTTTCGGAAACTTTCTAAATGGCTCGCCTTTGATTTGCATCAAGATCATATGACAAGCGAGTCGAGCCAAACCTAAAAGGCCCAATTCATCTTTGAGGAGCTTTAAAGAACGAAGCGTAATGCGCAGCTCCATTTGCCACGTAAAGACGCTTGGATTCTCTTCAGTCATTGAGACTATCTTCTACGTTGATCCCCGAATCAAACTGAAGCTTTCGGTTGGTTATGCTTGGAACTGCCGCCCCTGGTGTGCGCAAGAGCAGCGCCTTTCCTGAAAGCCCGGCGCAGATATTACCTACTTCGTTCATAGCTGAGCTGTTGGAAATATGCAGATCGAAAAGTGCTTGAACGCTTCCATCATCTTGAGGCGTGACATCGCTCAGAGCGGTGGTGAACTCTCGTAAGTATCGTCCGGGGCCATTGATCTCTTCGTTCCAGAAATTGATCTCTTCGCTGATGACTTCACAGTTGGCGTCGTAGTTGCCTTCCACATTGATGCTTAAATCAAACGATTGAATGCCAAAGCCCAAAATATCCGTATTGTTCTCTGCATCAAATGTGATGGTTTGCTTGTCTGTGTCTGCGTGAGGATGATCTGTTTGGGATCCAAAGTCAGGGTAGCTCATTGTGTAATTGGTATCGGCTCGGCTTAAAGTCACGTCTTCTGGAAGACCCACCACAAGATAGTCAACTCGAACCCAGGTGGTCGCTTCGGCAATGGCTGCGTTCATATCTTCTCGATCTGAGACTGCAAGCCGGTTGCGGGCAAATACGTCAACGGTCCAGCCTGAATCGCTGCGGATAGGATCTGAAGAGCCCATTCCAAAACCACCGGTGGTGTATCCAAGAGCAGGATCGTAGGGAAGTTCCTCGGATGTTTGAAAGCTTGGTGCTGATTCATAGAGATTGGTATCGATTCGAAAACCGCGAATGAAGACGGCTACATCATCGCTGCTGTCGAGTGATGCAGGTAACTCTAGGTTTTGGGTCGATAAATAGGCATCCGTCGCCGTTGCATCTGTGGCCGGCTCAATGATGAAAGTCGTTGAAACTTCTTCAACAACAAGACCTGGATGCGCAATAGAAATCGTTTGGTAATTTGCTGTGGCCGTATCGACTGCGCCAAAATCGCCACCATCGTTTTGAACCGTAATGGTAGGGTTCTCAGCCTTAAGGTTGGTTGTTAACTCGGTTGCGGCAATGCGATGGGGTAGGCTTTTCCAGCCTAGATTCATGCCGGTTGGAATGTGGGTCTCAACCGGGCTTTGGCTGCAACCAGCCATTGCGAAGAGTAAAAGTCCGAGCCATCCGTTAGTCTTGTTCATCCCATTGTCCCAGCAGTTGTTCGATATCCCATATTGCATTTGACGAGAGCCCGCGTAGTCGCGCCATGTTCAATGCATTCTGTGATAACGGAACATAACTGTCCAGGGCAGTTCTATCGAGAACATTCAGATGTCGGTTGATGGTTTTATGATCGCCTCGAAGCACTGGACCCGTTAAGGAGTGCACCAAACCCTTCTCTTGGCCTGCCTTTAAAGCACCAATTGCCAAATCCAATAAGGGGCCGGGGTCATCGAGCCCTGCCAACGCCGCTTGCTCACTTGCCTGGTGAAGCAAGGACACCACGAGATTGGAAGCCATAACGGCTGCTGCATGGTAGCGCGCTCGTTCATGGGGACGAATGCTAAAGGATTTGCCGCCTAATTTTTCGACCAATGCTTTGAGCGCATTTTGGGTTTCTGCATCGCCTTCAATGGCGTACGTGGCTTCCCGAAGTCTTTGCCTGGCCATCTCTGTGCCGGGTAATGCAGCCAATGGATGAATAGCACCGCGTTTTGTACCTGGAGCTGCGGGGAGCTGTTCAGCTGGCATACAGCCTGAAGTATGAACAATTAAGGTATCGTCCGAGAATTTGGTACGAGCGCATAATGCCAATGATGTACTCTCGATGGCGTCGTCGCTGACGGTAATGAAGACTGCGTCCGCCTGCTGCATGGCATCCGAGAGCCCTTCGGCATCGTAACCGGTAAAGCAAGTAATATCATTTGGGAGTTTGGTATCAGATAAGCGTTCCGGTTTGCGATTCCATATGCCTGTGACCTCAAGGCCAACATCTTTAAGAGCCCAGGCTAAACCGCTGCCAACGCTTCCCGCGCCTGCGATGAAAAACTTGTTGAGAGGTTTCACTGTGCTTCGGCGCTTATGCCCGTTTCGTCGCCCAGGCCGGGAATACGTTCGATATGAAGTTTATCATCACCGAAGCTATCGATTTGGGCAGTATCCCCAAATGAGATTTTTCCTTCGAGGATTTTCTCAGCCACTGGGCCTTCAACGTATTGTTGAATAGCTTGTCGCATGCCCCGGGCACCCTGTTCCGGGCTGTAGCCGCCGTTATCCAGTAGGAAGTCCAGAACGTCACCGCTCCATTCCAATGTAACTTCACGTTCTGAAAAGAGTGTGCGAGCACTTTCACGCAGCTGCAAATCTGCAATCTTATGCACTTCTTCACGGGTAAGCGGTTGGAAGACCAAACGCTCGTCGAGGCGTCCCCAAAGCTCTGGAGGAAGTTGTGATCGTGCATTTTCCAAAACATCACCGGCGATATTTTTAGTGCCACCACTGGCGTTACCACCAAATCCAATTGCGCGTGCGCTGGCTGCTTTGATGGAGTCAGCTCCTAGATTGGAGGTGAGGACAATGACGGTATTGGAGAAGCTTACCCGGCGACCTTTGCTATCTGTTAGATGGCCTTCATCGAGTACCTGCAACAAAACGTTGAGAACGTCAGGGTGTGCTTTTTCAATTTCATCGAATAGAACAATTTGGAATGGGCGCTTGCGCAAAGCTTCGGTGAGTTGGCCACCTTTTTCGTATCCCACATAACCGGGCTGAGCACCGATGAGCCGGGCAACGGAATGCGCCTCACCAAGTTCGCTCATATCGATGCGCACCACAGCGTCTCGTCGTCCGAAGAGAAAGTCAGCCAAGACTTTAACCATCTCTGTTTTACCAACACCGGTGGGTCCCAAAAAGAGAAAGCTGCCGATGGGACGCTTGCTGTTAAACCCGGCGAATCCGCGCCGAATAGAATTGCACACAGCCTTCACCACGTGAGGGTGACCAATGAGATCTGCAGATATGATTTCTTCAGCTCGATTAAACCGGTCGCCATCGGCTTCGGCTAAGCGCTCGAGTGGTACTTGAGTCCATTCGTGTACAACCCGAGCAATGTCGATGCGTTGAACATGAGAATCACCACGTCTTCTTGCCCGAGAACCCGCGAGATCCAAGACTTGGAAAGCCTTGTCCGGAAGCTTGCGCTCATTGACGAATTTATGCGTGAGCGTAACCGATGCATGCACTGCATCCAGTGCAAAGTCTACTTGATGGTGGTCGGCGTATGCTGTGATGCCTCCCTCAAGAATCAGGATGGCTTCATCAACACTCGGTTCCTTCACATCGATGGGGGTAAAACGACGTTCAAGCGCCGGATCTTTTTCGATGTGCTTGGTGTATTCATCGGTGGTGGTAGCGCCGATGCAAGGAAACTCGCCTCGGGCCAATGCCGTTTTGAGTTCGTTGGCAGCATCTTGAGGTCCGTCACCGCTGGCACCGGCTCCCATGAGCGTGTGAAGCTCATCAATAAAAACGATGATTTTCCCGCCGGCTCTGGCAACTTCTTCTTTAATGGTGGCCATGCGTTCACTGAATGCACCGCGTAGGCTTGTACCCGCAACCAATGAACCTGTGTCGAGGGCGAAGAGATATTTGTCTTGAAAGTGTGAAACTTCCACGTCGCCTCTGGCGATTTTCACGGCGAGCCCTTCAACGATTGCCGTTTTACCTACTCCGGGTGGTCCAATGAGAATAGGGTTGTTGGAGCGTCGTTTGCCCAG
>CAZZDT010000512.1:0-3910 GCA_964652435.1 uncultured Bdellovibrionales bacterium | reverse complement strand
TTAAGGATGCCGAACGCAACGAAGAGCAAATTAAAAACTTCAACCGTGGAGTCCAAGAGGTTGAAGCTGCCGGTTTTACACCCAGCCATTTTCACTTTTCCAACAGTGCTGGAACATTAACCATCGAAAATACGAGCCAGAATTTACTACGACCGGGCTTGGTCATGTATGGTTTAAGTCCAATGCAAGAGCACGGTGCAACGCAACTACAACCCCTGATGCAATGGTCCACGCGACCCCTGCAGGTTAAAACCATCGAAGCTGGTGATAAAGTCAGCTACGGTGGACATTTTGTTGCTGAGCGCACCACCCGAATTGCTGTCCTTCCGGTGGGCTACGCCGACGGTTATCGACGAAGTTTTGAAGGCAAGGCAGAAGTGCTCATTCAAGGGCGGCGTGCCCCTGTCGTGGGAAGTATCTGTATGGATCTTTGCATGGTCGACGTCACCGAATTTGAAAACGTCACTCAAACCGATGAAGTTGTTCTCATGGGTACCCAAGCGGGCGACACCATCTCCACATACGACTTAGCCCGTTGGGCCAACACCATCGCTTACGAGATTACCTGTGGCATCAGCGACCGCGTTCCGCGTCATTACATCGGAACCGCCACATGATGAACGCTCTGACCCGAGCGGGTGAAAAAGCCATCGCCTTCTTTACTGAACTGGGCAGCATGGCGATTTTTCTCGTTCGCGTTTTTGCACTCGCTCTTAAACCTCCTTACCGGTTCAAACTTCTGCTGGAACAAATGGAGTTTGTTGGAGTCGGTTCTCTTTTTATTGTTTTGCTAACGGGAACATTTACCGGAGCTGTATTTACCCTCCAAACCATCACCGGACTTCAGCGCGTAGGCATGGAAAACGTCGTTGGCTCTACGGTCATGCTCGCTGTCAGCCGCGAACTTGCTCCTGTACTAACGAGCTTAATGGTCACCGGTCGCGTCGGCTCAGCCATGGCCACTGAACTTGGCACCATGCGGGTCTCAGAACAAATAGATGCCATGGAAGTGATGGCCGTCGATCCCATTAAGTACCTTGTGGTGCCCCGCATTCTAGCTGGTTCCATTATGGTACCAGCCCTGAGCGTTCTCTTTTGTGTGGTTGCCGGTATCGGCTCCTATTCCGTTGCAGTTTTAATGATGGGCCTCGACGAGGGAGCTTTCTTTGCCCGCATTGAGTGGCTGCTCGATCCCTATGACTTTATGCATGGCATGATTAAATCCGTATTTTTCGGCGTACTGATTGCGTTGATTGGCTGCTACCGTGGATTTTACGCCAGCGGTGGTGCGCGAGGCGTTGGAAATGCCACCACCCAAGCGGTAGTTATTGGCTCAATCTCCATATTTGTGCTGGACTATATACTCACGACTATTTTGCTAATCTGGGCCCCGGCGTAACAATGATTGAAATCAAAGACCTCAAAAAGAGCTTCGGCGATACGCAGGTCTTAAAAGGGGTGTCATTCAACGTTCGCCCCGGCACCACCCGAGTCATTCTGGGACTGTCAGGCTCCGGCAAATCGGTTCTCATGAAACATATGATTGGCCTCATGAAGCCCGATTCCGGGCAAATTCTGATGAACGGGGAAGATATCTGCCGCATGGGTGACCAAGATCTTCTTAAACTTCGAAAGAAGTTTGGAATGGTCTTTCAGCAAGCTGCACTCTTCGACTCCATGACAGTTTGGGAAAACGTTGCCTTTCCCCTGCTGGAACACACCAAGCTTTCCCGTAAAGAAATCAACGAGCGGGTGCTAGAGAAATTGGCGATTGTTGGGCTTGAATCTTCGGTAGACAAATTCCCCGCTGAATTGTCCGGAGGGATGCGTAAGCGTGTGGGACTTGCCAGGGCGGTGGTCTTAAATCCTGAAGTGGTCCTCTATGATGAACCAACCACTGGGCTAGACCCCATCACCACCGATAATGTTGACCAAATGATTCTCGACGCAGCTCAGCGACTTCAAGTAACATCAGTAGTGATTTCGCACGATGTTGGAAGTGCCATGAAAGTTGCGGATGACATCGCAGTGCTTCATAAAGGTGAAGTGGTAGAGGATTGTGCGGCAAGTGAAATTCGTCACTGTGAGCATCCCTTTGTTAAAGAATTTTTAAACACCTGGTTTGGAAAGCAGTAATGATTCGAGCACCGTTACTTGTTGGTCTCGTTTTACTCACGGCAGTTACTGCCATGAGCTGGTTTCTTGTAAAAACCAGCAAAGATAAATTCAGTGATGAAGCCACCTATCCCATTTACGCCGACTTTGTAGATGCCTCCGGTATACGCTGGAAAACACGGGTCCAAATCAACGGACTCGACGTTGGTAAAATAGGCGGCATTGAACACAAACGGCTTGATGATGGCCGACTTGTAGCCCGCGTCACGGTTCGCATTCTGCACGAATACGAAGTCTATCAAGATGCCACCCTGAAGAAGGCGGCAGAGTCTCTCTTAGGTGATTTTAGACTGGACCTTGATCCAGGCAATCAAAACGCCGGGCAACTCAAACCCGGTGGAGTCATCGGGCGGGTACAAAGCGTTTCAGACATGGACGCCATTCAATCTGAGCTGAAATACGTTGCGGCCAATGTGAAAGAAATCACTTCAAGCTTTAAACGCGTGCTTTCTGGGCCCGAGGCAGAAGGTTCCATCGAAGCTATCTTCAAACGAGTTGAAAACTCGTTGGCGGCCTTAGAGACCACCACCCGCGTTGTTGCAGGAAGCTTGGAGCGCAATGACGACAACATCGATGCAATCCTGACCGATGTACGCTCTTTTACGGGTAACCTCGCATCCACCACCGGAACCCAAGGGGATATCACTCAAATCACCAGCAACCTTGCCAGTCTCAGCAGCCGTCTTGATTTGCTTGCTGCCAGAATGAGCGAAGCGGTCTATGGAGAAGCAGGAGGTGAAGCATCTGATTCGCCTCTCAGGCAAAGCATCGACAATCTCACTGCAAGCGTCGCACACCTAAACAGCATTGTTCGAAAAGTTGATGACGGCACCGGTACAGTCGGCCGACTGATCAATGACCCAAGCATCTCGGAAAAAGTGGAAGAGACTCTTGATAGCACCAACGAGCTTTTCGGTGGGATCTCAAGGCTAGAAACCGAAGTTGAGCTGCGATCTGAATTTGACGTTCCATTTCAATCCGGCAGCGACCAAGCAGGGACGGGCATCAAAAATATTCTTGGAATTGCAATCAAACCACGTCCAGACAAAAGCTACATCATTGAAGCGGTCGCTGACCACCGAGGACGACAGAATCGAGAAGTGATTCGTGAAACGGTCACCGGCGGCGATAACGATGCCACCGAAATCAAAGAAACCTACACCACCAACTACAATGTCCTTAAGTTCTCTGCTCAATTCGCAAAACGCTACTACTTTGCAACCTTGCGATTTGGCATCATCGAAAACACCGGTGGTCTGGGTCTCAATTTACATGCACTGAACGACTCTCTCGAACTAAGACTCGACGCGTTCGATTTTGAGCGTCGATTCCTCGACACAGGCTCGGTAAGACCACCACGGCTTCGCGGAACTTTTCTCTATGAATTCTTTGACCATGTCTGGCTGCAGGCAGGTGTAGATGACCCGTTCAACGCAGACCTTGCCCAGTGGTTTCTGGGAGGTGCATTGCGCTTTACCGACGAAGACTTGAAGACTCTTATGACCGTGGCACCAAGCCCCTAAGTCATAACCAGCAACAATTAGATGGAAACTTGTGCCTCAGCTGGAGCTGAAGTTGAAGCGATGCCGCTTTGATGAGAATCCGGCACCAATTCAGCTTGAATGGTTAGGTTGGTTGCGCCAGTTGCTCGAACCTTCACAATATCACCCACCTGATCGCGTCGGCCTTCAAAGATAACAATTTCGTCACCCTGAGTACGACCAACCAATCGACA
>CAZZDT010000511.1:0-3913 GCA_964652435.1 uncultured Bdellovibrionales bacterium | reverse complement strand
ATGGTCACTTTCGTGGGCCAGCCAAGACAAGCTCAGAATGGGATCCCCGGGACCGACATTTAGATACTCTCGGGTTTGAACAGGAAGAACTTGATTCTCATTGATGGTAACGGGTGAAAAGTCGGCGACCAGACGCCTCGCGACCAGGGGCATACTGAAATGAAGTGCGATGTTATCGGTCCAGTGAACATTGACTGAGAATGTTGTGACCAACGATTCAGAGCGAATTTTTTGAACACGGTTCGCGAAGAGATAAACGGGGCGCCCGAAATAGTCTCTTGAATGGTTGCGAAGGGCTGTGTCCACTTCAAAGGTATAGGTCGCCGCGGCAGGTTCAAACCTATTGGCGTATGGACTTGCCTCAACACTGGATGTCCCAATGGTTAGGCCCATCAGTGCGCCGAGCAATACAGATAGATAAGGTTTATTCATAACGCCGATACCTTACCTGATGATGGTATCGGCAAAAAGGGGATCAAGGGATTAGATGGCTTAGATTTGACCATTGTTGTTGGTCTGGCGGAACCTCAGAGTAATGAAATTCTCGTTCGCCATCGGCTCTTTGCTGATAAACGCAAGCAGATCGAGTTGCGTAGTTGATTTCGGGAACATCCACGCAGAGGCCATGAAAAGAGGGATCTCGTTTTTCACCAAGAAGTTTCTGGATATCTGGGATGGCGATGGAACCATTTTTGACTCTAGCTTCAAGGTAACCCTCGATAAACAGGCTGCGGTCGGCAGGGCCAGCCTCGAAACTGCTTTCTGTTAAAATATGAATTCCCGGTTTTAATTCTAGCTCATGAAATGTTTCGCCATTGCTCCAGATGATTCGAGCTTCATGGGCGTCGGCTATGAGCAGATGAAAAGCATTGAAAGCGGTAGCGCTTTGCTTGCGAATTGCTTGAACAGCTTGTTCAGGTTTTTTCTGGGCGAGCGCCAAAAGAGGTATCTCACCCCGTGAGCGGCGGTCAGGATGTCGGGTGGCCGCAAAGCGGTTGGTGATACCAACGAATAATCCCGCATCGTTGGTGCCAAGCCATGTACCTCCGGCTTCTAAATCCTTCGGAGCCAAGACCTTTCTGTGTTCTAGCTGGAGGGTTTCGGGACCAGTCGCAGGGCGATCCTTGTTTTCGTCCCGGTTTGCCCCGATGAGGACGGGCACTCCAGAAATGAAGCGATGAATCAGAATGATAGAGCACATACTGTGATCTTGTATCGCGGCTTGCCACAAAGGCCCAGTCTCGATATCCGCATGAGTGAACAAAGAAGAGGTAAGTGATGTCGTTAAGGATTGGGTTTGATCTGGGTGGAACCAAAATGGAAGCGGTGGTCGTTGATGAAGAAATGAATGTTCTTCATCGGTTACGACGACCCACTCCAAAGGAAGATGGTTACGATGCCGTGGTGGATGGAATCTGCGGTGTTATTGAAGACTTGGAGAAAGAGGCGGGGCAGTCCTGTTATGTGGGCATTGGTACGCCGGGCGCTATTTCTCAGGTCACCGGTCGTATGAAAAACAGCAATACGCTGTGTTTGAATGATATGCCTCTCAAGGAAGCTATTGAAGAGCGTTTGGGCAAGCCTATTCGAATGGCAAACGATGCCAATTGCTTCGCTCTTTCCGAGGCGATCGATGGTGCAGCGGCTGGTAAAGATGTTGTCTTCGGGGTGATTATTGGTACCGGCGTTGGTGGAGGTTTGGTGATCAACGGCCGCGTACGTGAAGGCTTACACGGAATTGCAGGGGAATGGGGACACAATATTCTAGATCCTCAAGGCCCTAAGTGGTTCGACAATCAACATGGTCCAGTTGAGGCCTATCTGTGTGGTGGTGGCTTAGGGCGACTATACGAGGTTGCTGGTGGTCCCGCGGGAGCCGATGGGAAAACCGTGATCGACAAAATGCGAGCGGGTGACAAACTGGCCAATGAAGCGTTTGATGAATACATCCGTAGTTTTGGTAAGGCCATTTGTCCACTTCTTCATATTGTAGATCCCGATGCCATTGTTCTTGGTGGTGGTTTATCCAACGTCGATGAGATTTATGAGCGCCTGCCGGCAGCGGTTCTGCCCAATATTTTCAATGACGAGTTTAAAACTCCAGTGGTGAAAAACAAGTGGGGCGACTCTGGCGGGGTTCGTGGCGCCGCCTTGCTTTGGTCCCTTGAGGATATGAAGGCATCAGAAGGCTAAGTGCTTGAGCAGTGTTTTGGCTTCTGTGACCAGAGGCCGAACCCAGTCTTCTCGAAGCCGTCCCCGGTTTAGGGCTGAGTGGCTTGCTTTTGCGCCTTCAATGGCCAGGGTATGCCCATTCGGCGTTAAGCGATTGAAAACCATCCGTTCATCATCTGTACATCGTTGGCGGCTTAACCAGCCCCTTTTTTCCAGACGTTTCAAGATTGGGGTAACCGTTCCCGCATCAAGATAGAGTTTATCAGCTATCTGGGTGACCGTTTGAGGCCCTCCACGATGTAAGTGTTGAATCACCATATATTGGGGATATGTGACGCCCAAGGCGTCCAGGTAAGGTCTGTAGGATTGGACGACCAGTCGCGCAGCTGCGTAAAGGGCAAAAGAGCTTTGGTCGTCGTGGCTGTCTGATTGTAGATTGTGTCTTTGATTGTTCATGCCATGGGTGTTGCATGGCATATGCCAGGTGGTCCCGAATGGAGTTCCCCTAATATTGGGAACTTAGGGGCATTGGGTGTGGTATTTGAGGTGGAGTCGTTTGCTGTGTCCAATATTGGGACACAGCAATTTTCAGATGCGACGTTTACGTGCTCAGTCCACTGGCTTCGTTGGTAAAGGCAGGCGCTGATTCTGGGCTTTTGATTTTGGCAGGAACTTCCTCAGCTACACTCTGGCCCGAAGTCTCTGGGCCGAGGGGCCGAGTGATTTCAAGGATAGCGGGCATAATGACAAAGTCCGCAACCAGCGCCATAAAGACTGTAAAGGCCACCAAGCCTCCAAAAAGGGCGATGCTTACCATTTTACTTGGGAGAAACATCAGAAAACCGCCGCAGAGAATCAGCGTTGTAAAAAGCATGGCTCTACCCGAGCTTTGCAGCGTTTTACGAGATGCCATTTCATAGGTTCCATGTTTTTCGAATTCTCGCTTAAAGCGGACCAAAAAGTGAATGGTGTCATCAACCGCAATACCAATGGCGATACAAGCGATGAGTAGGGTGATGAAGTCCAAGTTGATTTGGAGAGCTCCCATTAATCCTAGGGTGACAATGATGGGCAAGAGGTTTGGAATCATACTGAGAAGACCCAGCCTTAGACTCTTGAGCACCGCAATCATCATAATAAAGACCATAAGAAATGCCGCACCGTAGCTGTAGATTTGACCTCGGCTGAGGTTTTCAGTCATTCGCACAAAGAGGTGAGAAATCCCGGAATACTGAAGCGTGGCTTCATCGCCGAAAATTTTTTGAAACTCTTGTTCTGCTTCGTGCATCATCTTGGTGGCGCGGTTGGTTCCACCGCTGGTGGTTTTTACATCCATGCGAACAATTTGATAATCGTCGGTCACCAGTTTGAAGAGACCATCTGGGTCTGAGTTTTCATAGAGCATCAGTTCTTGAGCAATGATATTACGACTGTCTGGAATTCGGTATTCAGCTTCGTCGCCATCCATCATGACTTGGTTGAGCTCTTTAACCAGACTGGTGATGCTGACAGATTTAATCACGCCATCGAAGGTAAGGAGGTAGTTTTCAAAGGTTTCAAGCTTGCGTAGAAACTCCGGCTCTTTGGCTCCGCCTTCTTTACCAGTATCAATCATGGCTTGTAGGCTTGCAGTACCTCCCAGAGTTGAGTCGATATGTGTGGCAGAGATACGAATTTGAGAACTCTTTTTAAAGCTCTCCATGAAATTGCTTTCAATGTTGATATGGCTTACACCCCAGAG
>CAZZDT010000510.1:0-3913 GCA_964652435.1 uncultured Bdellovibrionales bacterium | reverse complement strand
TTTGACTGGGGCAGCAATGGCAGCATCAACGTTGCGCCAACCAATGTTGGCTGGTGGGGACACTGCCACAACGAAGCGCCACTGAATGCCATGGGCATCGATCCCCAAAAGGCCGTAAGCCTTTACCGAGCCGACCGCGGCGTAGACAGCAACAAAGCATTGGCCAACTATACCGCCGATGATGCGTGGGATATCGCTGGTGCATTCACATCGGACCACGAAGGCCGACCCGCTTGGAACTCAACCCGTACAGGGCGAGGTACCCGAGTAGACGAAACAAGTTTCGTGGGAACCCGTAACAACGGTTTGCATACACTCAACATTCAACTGGCCGGCGGTCGCTCATTTGAAATCGATGCCGAAGTGACTTCACTCACCGATGCTTCGGGCAAGAGCCAAGACCCGAAAGCCATCTTCCGTGAGAATGTTGAAAACGAAGACGGAACCTTTTCTACCAACAGCATGTACCTCAAGACCAACGCGCAAAAGGATGACCAGATCACCATTGATGTTGCCGGTTGCACCATGGAGCTTGAAACCAAGTACATCACCTTCGATGCCCAAGGAAATCCAACCCAGAAAACGGGAACCGTTACCCTGGACCCAACCGAAGATAAATTTGTGAAGCTCACAGAGAAAATTTCGCGCCGCAACCCAGGTGCCAAGGGCGGCGAAATTCTTGAGCAGTACTACAATGCAAAAACCAAAGAGTATTACTCCATCACTCAGAAAGTTTCTGAAGAGAACAGCTTCAAGAAAGAAGAAGTGACGCGCTCAGCCACAACTGCTGTGAGCGGTCTCGAGCACACCACCGAGACTGAGTACGACTCGGTAGAAGTTCTTTTCAATTACTTCATGGACAACCCAGGTCTTCCAAAAACCTACGACACATCACCGGATGCTCCAGTATGGAACTACCCGGTGGACCGTGAAAAGCTGGACCTTCTCAAAGAAGTGACCGTGGAAGAAAACGGCCACAACTACACGTACCGAACGTTTAATCTTTTGTACTCCACCATGGGTGGACCCGAAGACCAGAACCAAAAGTTCATCATCAAATTCAATGAGCAAGGTAAAATCGTTGATAACTGCGCCTTGGACCCAATGCCTGACTTTGCCTACCGTCAGGACCACTGGACCGCTGCGCCCATTACCACCGATAGCCAAGGCGCAACCGCTTATAACGTGATGGCGCTCAGCAAGGGCTACCTCTTGCGCCAAGGTGGAAACAGCATCAGCGATGTTGAGACAAAATTATGGGAGCAAGAAGCAGCGCTTCTCTTTGCATCACTGAGCAATGAGACCGCCGAAGGCCACGCTTATATCTTCCAAAAAGGTGACGGCAGCTTGGTAAGCTTTGCTGACAAAGCCTCTTTCCATAAAGCCGTAGAAGCCGACAAAGCACTGCGTCGCGCCCAGGCAAATTAACTAAAGGCAATAAAAGAAAAGCCCGGTATGTTTTTTCTAACACGCCGGGCTTTTTTTATGTTCAGAATGTCCGACCCAAAGAAATCAAATCACGACTTACTCTGGGTTCATAGCCTGTTTGTAAAGCGTTGCCGGATCAATGGTTGTGCGCAAAGTTGTATTGAATGACCCATCAATGCTGGTGTGACTTCTGGCCACAAAGTTCTCTCCGCGGTCAGCGTGTACGCCCAAGATAATTCTCACATGCCCGTCGCTGCCGAGTTCATCCACCGTGATGGCATTCTCGTCAAAGTCATGTTCCCGAATGGCTTCAAGACCAGCTTCCACGGCATCAGGTGCGATATCCTGAGCCGCCGCTAAATCGCCTTCTAAACGCATTTGTCCCGACAACACCACATCCGTGGGTTGCTCGTTCAGCTGCATATCCACCGGGCCATCGGCGGCAAACCCACCGGTATGAAAGCCCAGCACACCCAGCGTGGCTTGAACGCGGGTTCCCTCTTTAAGGTTCAGTTGCCTTAAGGCCGCACCTTCAGCTCCCACCGTCACGCTGCCTTCTGCAAGTTCTGCGTCCATTTGGGTGTTGGTAAATTCAACACTTAGGCTGCCGCTGCCCGATGATTCTGGCCGATAGCTCAAGTGCTGCAGCTCCGACTCAATCAAAGAGCCAGGATGCATCTCTAGGTTAAACTGCGGACTGAACGTGGTGAACCGGCATTTGCCAATCTTGGCTTTGGCACTGAGCGGCGAATCAGAATCGCTTACAAGATCCAAAGCCCCGTCTTCTCCAATGCTCAAAGATGCCCTTCCGGCAATATCCAATTGCTGCAGTTCAATATCGGTTTCTTTATTGCTGATGGGGTCCAAACCAGAAATGGATGCGTCCAATTTTTCAATCACCAGCTTGTCGGGTGTGCTGATGGTTCCAGCACCAATACTCAAGCTACCGCCGCTCACCATGGCACTGCGAATATCCACCAGTGCCGGTGGTTTGTTGTCGTCAGGAATAGGCAAAGGCAAAAGTCCACTTAAGCCGCCGCGCAAACCGGTGACCGCGATATCGGTGTCTTGGAGTCCCACAGAAACCGTGGCCACACTGCCACCATCAATATTTAAAATACTGCCATCGGCGGCCTGCATTTGCGTATCAAGCTTGAGAGAGTTTTCACCCGCACGGGATGTGAAATGGATTTCACCTTTGTCATCCATTTCAAAACTGCCCGCGCCCGTCAGCTGCATGCTCATGTGCACGCCGCGATTGCCCAAAGCGGTTCCCGATGTTGCGCCGCTTCCGTCAGCAGTTAGGTTCAAGTCGTCAACAGAACCGTGAAGCTTACCATCCTTCATGCCAATGCTTCCCTTAAGGCTTCCGCCCAGCTGAACCTGGCCACCATTGTCATCGATACAAACGCTGCCGTTGGCATTCAAAGATGCCTCCACACTTGGCAGGTCCAATTCAAACACTGGCTCTTTACCTGGATGGTACTCTATACGAACCTGACCACCGCGCACCGAATCAACCGAGACCTCGCTTCCCAAGTTGCCCACGCTAGCTCTCAAACCAACATCAGAAGCATCAAGGTTATCAATGGCCAGCTCAAAATGGGTGTCGCCATTTTCATCGCGGTAAACCCGAACTTCTACATCCGCTTCGCCCTCTCCAATATCCACGCCAAGATCTGAACTACCTAAAGAGGTTGCTCCCAGCCGTGCATTTCCGCGAATGGTTAAGTCGTTGGGATTGCCCTCCACAGATATCTGAGAGCCCGGTGCAAAATGAATGCTTTGACCATCGCCCAAATTTAAAGTGCTATCGGCAAAAGATGCATTGCGAACATCGATTTGAGTTTGGTTGAAATCAATCTTGGCCAGCAAGGCGTTAAGCTCAGCGGGTATGCTGCTTTCTGTACTCGCGTTGGAAGGTTCTGGCGCAACTTCGGTTCTTTCAACAGACGCATTGGGATCGACCACAATAGGTTCACGCAGCACCGTCACATTATCCGATAGCTTGCCAAGAAAACTTTCAACATCGGCGGGGAATGGTGAGCTGCCCACCAGGGCCTCGGCAATCTTGTCGCCAATGGTTCTTCGAACCGTATCGCCCAACCCAGCCGATTCGGCAATGCCTGGCAACAACCCAGATAGATCTACATCGGGCCATAAATAGGCTTCACCACTATCTTCATCTACCCGCACCTCGAGAGCGTAAACGGTTGCACCGACCTCTGTAGATGGAGCAAGCGGACCCGGCAGGTGATATTTGGCATCAATATCCACCGATAAAGGAGGGTCTAAAGTTAGGCGGCTTTGACCATCTACCAACGAGCCATTTTCAACCGCTAAAGAGCCGGCAATCGGACCAGCCACCCGGGTAAAATCAACTTTAACTTCCAGCCCTACATCGTCTGGAATTCCCAATCGGCTCACAGTTTCCACACCATTGTGGTCATAAACACGCAAGCCATTCATGGTATCCACCGGAATC
>CAZZDT010000509.1:0-3917 GCA_964652435.1 uncultured Bdellovibrionales bacterium | reverse complement strand
CCTGCCGAGTCACTGTTCGAACCACCTCTGTCTTCTGCGGGTCCAATTCAGCGATACCGTGGTTGGTACCAATCCAAAGCGAGCCGGTCGTCGGAGAAATCGCCATACTAAATACAGACTGGTTGGGTAAGCCTTGCTTCGTACCGATAACCTTTTCTAGCGTCATAGGCTCACCAGAAAGCTTTAGAAGGGCTCTGGCGGTACCGGCCCAGAGTTCATTGCCATACCAAACCAAAGACTGAATAGAGTTCGTTGGTGAACCACGGGATTCGTCCATCACCAACTCCAACATATCTAACGACTCTATTGGCTTTCCCCATTTCGCTTGACGATTCGTCTGCCCCACGAGCCACTTGGCAAAAGGCATCTTTGTTCGAAACAATCCTTGATCTCCCGTACCAACCCAGAGCCTGCCACTTGGACCGATTGCCAATGCCTGAATCTTTGAATTGGGAAGGCCTTGTTTCTCACCCAGCGTTGCCCACCGACCATCGGACCAACATTTGATTTCACCGCGCCCGGCAAAACAGACACCATGCCGCGTTGTGCCCTTATCGGAAGCAGAAATACTCACGCAGGACCGTGACCGGTACCATTGAGTTCTGCTCAAATAGGCTTCTTCGCCCCAGAGTTTAAATTTCTCCGTGGCATTCATACCTTTCGGAATCGAGTCTTTGGAAAAACTAATCGCGTTGATAGCTTGTGAATCGTTCACCCACTGTCGCCCCTCAGCATCGCTGCACAAGAGCCACATATCATTCGTCCTAAAACCATCCGCCACGGTGAGAGTTTGTCGCTTCCCTTCCGGACTTACGGTTACCAAGCCCGAGCCCGTGCCAATCCATAAGCTCTTACCCTGCTCATTCTCCAGGTGCCGAACAGCACGAACACCAGGGCTGGGCAAAGCAGGCTTTTCCCCGGCGTGGGACGTTGCCGTCCAATTCATAAAAGCTCTCGAGTTAAACCTTAGCTTCGACACACCACCCGACTGAGCAAACCAGAGATTTCCCTCAGGATCCTCAAATACATGCTGAGCAAGATCACTCAATAGCCCATTGGTTCGATTAAATGGTTTAACAGGGTCCGACTCGGTCAGTCCCAAACGAAAAAAACCACTGCCACGGGTAGCTATCCAAACTTGGCCATCTTGACTCAATGAAATACTGTTTACTTTGGCCCCTTTAGGGCCCAACAACCATTCCACAGAAGAGAAGTCGCGGCTGCCATTGGCTATGCGCCAAGTCGAGCCGTTGTCACAACCGCCGTAGAGCGCACCATTGGGATGCTCAAAGAGATAAGTCACCCGAGCACACTGCTTTGAATCGAGGAGCGGAGTTACTGGCGTCCACCCACCCTTAGCCGCATCTAGAATGACAACTCGGCCATCAGCCAATCCGGCCCAGACCTCTCCGTTGCGTCGAGCCTTCACCGAGGTAACCATGATGCTCTGGCCAGCATTATCTAGCTCTGTCTTAATTTGATACTCTTTCACTGCATTTTTTCCGAGGTACTCGTATTTAAAGAGACCCTCGGCAGTTCCGGCCCAAACATTGCCCTCTTTATCAACCTCTACGGTCTCACTGCTCACTCCAAGCTGAGTTAATTTTTGACCCCCCAACTCCGTTGTAAACTGAATGGATTCACCGGCCGCATACTCAGAAAGTGGCTTGGTACTTACGGAGAGACCCTTTCGGGTAGGTATCCACAAACGCCCGTAATTGTCCTCAGTGATGCCAATGGTAGTATTAGAGGAAAGGCCATGGTCGGTGGTGTAGACCATCATGTTGTGTCCATCATAACGAACCAAACCAGAGGAATAGACCACAAACCAAAGGTAACCGAGCCTATCTTGATAGACCTCAGAGACCGATGAAGACGGCAAAGGATTTACATCGCTGTCAACGGTATAGTGAGCAAAGGGGAGTTCCTGTGCTTGAACTGGACTCACTGCCCAGAAGCACATGACAAAACCCAAAACTATCCCAAGAACTCTCAAGCTTACCCCCGCCTTGCACCGTCCGGAACGAAACTTCTCTCAACTTCTAAAAATGATAGTGGATTGCAGCACTTCGATGCAATCAAGGGCTCAAATGGAAAGCTGTGGGTACACACAAAAGGCGATGAAAAGCCCAACATAGACTTTCCACCGCCTCTTTGCTGAATCCCGCTTATGCGGCTTTTAACGTCTTTTATCGACTCTCTTGTGGTCGTTCTCCTTGAAACCCAGGTTAACCCAGTTTCAAGCAAGGGCCCGTAAGGATACCCAATAGAGCGACTCTCTCACTTCAAAGTGTACTCAGGGTAAACCCTAGTGCAAAGGGCAAACTCTCCATTCAAGAAAAAAAGGATGTCGCGTATATCCCACCATGCGACATACACCGACACGTGTTAGGTGCACATCAAGATAGGATCTTCATTTCATCCTTTTGGCATCCCGGCGGGCACGTCGCATCCTCTTGCGCACTTCATGCCGCAGTTTACCCAAGGACTCGAAGAACATAGCCTGCTCTCTCGGTGCTAAAACTTTTTGTATGGCCCTAAATTGACGGTCTCGTACTTGATGAAGGTAATCATGGGCAATGCGAACATCCTCAACCGCTTTAGCATAAGCATGCTCATCCTCGCTCTTCTCATCCAATAGCGAACGCATCTTACGCTGAGCAGCATCCAACATCGCACTGTAAGTTTGGTGCTCATCATCAAAACTTTGTAAAACTTGCTCGACTTGTTTTGCTCTCGCATCATTGAGGCCTACCATCTCCCTAAGCAGGCGCCCTCTTAACTCTACTATTTTCTTTGCAACCGCCTGCGAATGGCGATGGGATGATTTATATTCTCCCGGCCGCGACCAGGCATGATTGAGCGGAGCCAAACCAACGAATAAAAAAACTATCAGTACTGACCATATCTTCATTATCAACGGCTCTCGGCTAAAAGGGCTTGGAAGGAATCTTCCAGCAGTTCGTCATCAATATTTTTCGTGCCGTTTAGTAAGTCGAAGCCTACGGAGAACTCTTCTAAATCCCAACCGAGCTCGTAAACATCAGACTCCTGCCCCAAGAGTTGATTGATTTCCTGCTCTGGATTCACCAATTCCGAAGACCAAGTTCTAGGAAAATCCATAAATGCTGAGGCGGACAAAGCAGACAATCCTAAAACGAGACAACATGTAGCAAACATCTGTTGCACAAAAGGATTGAGCCAGGATGATGACTCTTTAGGAATTTCTGAAGAGAAGCGCGCAAGACGATTCAGTTGATGAGCATCAGCATCAACTCTTGTCTCATCGAATAATGTTTGTAACTCGTTTTCTAACGCGTCACACTCTAGCTGCTCTTTCATACTCATCTTCACCGTAGAGACTCAGTTTCCTTCGTCATCAACTCTTTGATTTGCTTTAATCCCATATGTACCAAAACACGGGCCGAGCCTTCGGACATACCGCGTGCATCGGCAATCTCTCGATAACTCAAGCCCGCATCCAATCGCAGTAGGACAACCTCACGTCGCTTGGATGGCATCTTCAACAAAGCATCACGCAGCTGATTCGCCACCTGATCCCCAACGAGGGACTCTTCAGGCCCCGTTAAATTCGCTGCGGGATGACTCTTGCCCTCCCGCACCCTTCGCCTCGCTTCCGAACGTAAAAGCGTCTTCGCGCGGCGAACAGCAACTGCCGCCAAAAACGATTTAAAAGGCGCTTCAGGTCGGTATTGTCCCAATCGTTCATATGCCAGTGTGAGCGTTTCCTGAACGGCATCCTCGGCGAGCTCTGTCTGCCCGCACGCCCGGTATGCAATGCGATGCAACATCTCCAAGTGGGGCTCCACCAGCTGCCGAAATGATGTGCCACAACCACATTGTGCACGTTCGACCAAGGAATGGTTAGAGGCTTGGGATATCGCTGGGAGAACCAA
>CAZZDT010000508.1:0-3929 GCA_964652435.1 uncultured Bdellovibrionales bacterium | reverse complement strand
AATAGAGTCCATAAGGATCCACCCGGCGGCTGGTCGCTTCACCTTTTCGGTTTTGATAACTCAGCTCTACTTGGCAACGACGGGCTACAGCGCCGTGAAGAATCTCGAGGTTTCCTCCAACGAGCTTGGCATCGACATCCGCGCGCATGGGAGCGTGAGCAATGGCCTTCGGGGTCTGGTCGGTTCCAGTATCGAAACCAAGCTTACCTAAGGCTCGAAGTACAGCCGACCGGCCAGGAAAACCATCAATGGCGGCCGCAGCTGCACCGGCAATGGAGAGCAACGCTAAATCACTGGCATCGAGTTGCAGCTCAGGCAAGTAGTACTCATTGCGATCGATCACATAACCGCCCACGCCCTCTTCATCATCGAGTTCTTCGGGTGAGTACCATTTTAAAGGAATGCCGGCCTCTACCAAAGATGCCTTGTCACGCTCGAAGGCGCGTTCACCACTTTTGGGATCCGAGGTTCGGTAGGCCGCAAACTCATCCATTTCACGAATTTCGCGCAGAGAAATGGGACGCCGAGAATTCAACAGCAATGTCAGCAGATTCAACAGTCGCTCGGTTCGCGCAGCACTCATGAGGCGGGAGTAACACTAACCAGGGCGAGAGCGCAACGGAGCAAAGGGGGCTCGAATTAACTCCCATGGCTTGACCCAAACCGGCACGCCGGTGAATCATGCCCTATGACCATCTCCACTGAACTAGAACGTGCCGTTGATCAAAGCCTCGCCCTCGGACACCCCGACCGTGCTGCGGCTTATTTGGCTCAATGGGTACACGAAAACCCCAACGATCACGGGAAGAGACGTGCCCTAGCCGTAATTTTGGGGGATGCCGGCCAGCCAGCCTTGGCCGTCAAAATCTTTATCGCCTTGGCCAATCAGCTTGTTCAATTGGGTCAGCTCCTTTCGGCTTTGGTGGTGATCCGACATGCGTTGAATCATGCGCCGGGCGATCCCCGCCTCCAAGAAGCTCTCGAAACCATCCATGCTCGTGGTCAAGAAAACCCAGAAATGGCAGATTTGCCGCCGCCACTTGCTCAAACTGAACCGGTCGAACCAATCAAAGCAGAAGATTTATTGGCCCTTGAACCCGATGAACGCTGGGCCGCGATTGGTAAGGTGGGGCTTTACTTCCCACCCATCGAAGAATCTCGCATTCCACTGCCCGTGCCGGTGTTCTCCAAACTCAGCACCGCCAGCTTCCTCAGAACAGTTCCCAAGTTACAATACCGCAAGGTCAGCGAAGGAACGGTTATCATTGAAGAAGGAACCCAAGGTAATACCATGATGATCGTCGCCAGCGGACACGTGATGATTGCTCAGGGTGGCGAAGACATTGCGAAGCTCGGACCAGGAATGGTGGTCGGCGAAATGGCTCTGCTAACGTCTAGCAAACGGTCAGCGACCGTAAGAGCCCATGAAGATATGGAATACATCGAGTTCTCCCGCGAAGATTTGGGAGCCATCGCCCAGGGCCACCCGGAAATCGCCGGGGAACTGAGAGACTATTGCTACAAACGTCTGCTCTCCAACCTCTACAATTCATCACCACTTTTTAAGCAGCTAGACCACATTGCCGGGATGATGCTTCTCGGTGATTTCAAACCCGTGGGCTTTCAGCCCGGTGGTGTCTTGATCAAAGCCGGGGAAGAAGGCAGCGGCGTTTGGGTCATTGCCACGGGCCGGGTTGAAGTAACCACCCAGCAAAACAACGAAACGATACTGCTCGCCACCTTAGGCCCCGGCGACGTGGTGGGAGAAATCTCACTGATTCAGGGACAGAAAACTTCTGCCGATGTAACAGCCCGGGAAAAAGTCGGTGCCCTCTTCCTAGATAAAGAGAAATTTCTGGAAGTCACTGCGGACAACCCTAATTTTTCCAGCTGGCTCCAAAGTATGTCCCAAGAACGCTTGGATGAGATGAAGCAGATGAGCCAAGTAGCGGAACCCGTTGCGGACGAAGATTTAATGGTGCTTTAGGCTTGTCCCCTGACGGCCCATCTAGTACCCGGCAGTTCACGACTGGCTCTTTTGACTAAAGGTAAGCTCAATTATGGCAAATTCACCGGTAATCACTCCCTCTATCCTCTCTGCAGATTTTGGCAAACTCGCAGATGCCATGCACGATATCGAAAAAGCAGGAGCAGACTGGGCACATATCGATGTGATGGACGGACACTACGTCCCTAACCTCACTTTCGGGCCGCCAGTGATTAAAGCCCTGCGTAAACATTCATCGATGCATTTCGATGTTCATTTGATGATCGAAAAGCCAGAGTTAAGCCTGGAACAATATGTAGACGCAGGCGCCGACCGTATTACCGTTCACCTTGAAACCTGCCCGCATATTCATCGAACACTCAACCACATCCGCAATCTCGGGGTGAAAAGCGCTGTCTCTCTCAACCCATCCACGCCAGCTGTTGCGGTTGAAAATATTCTTGAATGCGCAGATATGGTTTTGGTGATGACCGTGAACCCAGGTTTCGGCGGACAAAAATTCATCGCCGAAATGATTCCAAAAGTTCGCGCCATTCGCGAGATGGCCAACGCACGCGGCCTTGATGACATGCGGATTCAAGTAGACGGCGGCATCGGACCCGGCAATGTGCACCTGGTGGCGGAAGCCGGCGCCGATACATTTGTAGCGGGCTCAGCAATCTTCAAGAGCGACGACTACGCAAAAACCATTGCCGAAATGCGTGAGGCAGCAACCCGTGCCAGCTAAACCACTTACCATTGTCATCACAGGTGCCAGCCGAGGCCTCGGTGCAGGCATGGCCCAGTACTTCAAAGAGCAAGGTCATAACCTTGGATTGTGTGCTCGCTCGAAGCCTTGCTTTGATGATGACGCAAAAACCTTGAGCCGCAGCCTTGATGTCCGAGACGCCGAAGCAGTCGAATCATTTACCCAAGAGGTCGTTCAAACCTTTGGACAAATCGACCTTTGGATTGGCAATGCTGGCGTTTTAGAACCCATGCGACAAATCCGCGAAGTCACATTGGAAGAATTTGATGCCTGCATGCAAATCAATGTCTCAGGCGTATTCAACGGAACCAAAAGCTTCATCAACCACATCCGAAAGCGCGATGGCGAAGCTACGTTGGTGAACATCTCCAGTGGAGCCGCCCTTAAAGGATACGCAAGCTGGGGTGCATACTGCGCCTCTAAAGCCGCCGTGGACAGACTCACTGAATGTGCATTGCTCGAAGAAGCAGAATCCGGCCTCAGGGCTTACGCCATAGCCCCTGGGGTTATCGATACGGATATGCAAACCACCATTCGAGCGGCTAGCGCCGATCAATTCCCCATGGTGCAAAAGTTTATCGACCTCAAAGCCAATGAGGCATTCAATACACCTCCCTACATCGCTCAAAAAATTCTCGAACTTGCCCTTCAATCGGGCCCGCAAAGAGAGCCCGTGGTGCAAAGACTGCCCGAAGAGCCGCGTTGACAGGTTCTTACCGATCGGGCCAAAGCTGTGGGCGGCCCAATTTAACCGCCTAATACCGACAACTTATTGATTTTATACCAGAATGTAGATCTCTAAAGCCGGGTTTCGGGTCTAGGTTCCTTGACACCCTCATAAGGGCTTCATAGGAAGCCAAGTTGAAAGAGGGCCACTTGAACCCATTGAACGCGAGGTTTTGCATTGAAAGTTTTAGCGATTGTAAAACGAGTTGAAGATCCTGAGATCAAAATTAAGATCAAAGGCGACGGCTCGGACATTGAGACCGACCAAATGAAGTATGTGGTCAATCCGTTCGACGAGATTGCCGTAGAAGAAGCTATCCGTTTGCGTGACACGCACAGCGGTGAATTAGCGATTGCCTGTGTTGGCTCTAAAGATGCCACACAACAAATTCGCACAGCACTGGCCATGGGCGCCGACCGCGGAATCCACGTAGTCACCGAAGACCG
>CAZZDT010000507.1:0-3932 GCA_964652435.1 uncultured Bdellovibrionales bacterium | reverse complement strand
TCAGTGAGTGCGGTGTGAATCTCTCGGGAATCCATATTGAGGTCATGAACAACATCAAACCCTCCACCTTCGCGTTTCTTCAAAATGGCCGAATGATGAGCACCAAAGCCTTGCTGCAAGCACACCGACACGTGCATCAACATTTCAGGGCTTCCCGTAGTCATAGCAATGGCCGCCAATAACTCGCGTAGCATGTGAACTCGGCGACTGTCTGTATCGCAATCGGAGGCCACCGCCGAGTGATAAAGCTGGATATTGTGCTGCATCAAAAGGCTTTCATCGTGGTATCTAGCCAGATCTTTATCACCGGACTTCATGGTTTGTTGAAGCGCTTGCGAAGCCTCTTGAATCAACACATCCGCTGAAACATTTCGTTCACCATTATAAAAGGTAAGACCGCATTTAAGAATCACCGGCAGTAAATCTTCAAGTTCGACCTCATTGCTCACATGCTGCATGATCCGTTTTGAGACCATCACCGAGTGATGCTCGGTCGTTCCGGGGAAGATTGCAGCGAAACAGGTATGACCCACCCGACAAATAAAGTCACTTGCCCTTACTCCAGCAACAATGCGTTGCGACACCTCCGCCAAGATTCCGCGAGTGACATTCTCGGAATATGTATCGGAATTATCTCCAAACTCTTCCGGGCAAAAGAATGCCAGTGCAAAGCCATCGGTATTTGAATTTGGACGAATAATCAGTTCATTGAGAACCTGTCGTAGCTCTGCTGGCCCAGGAAGTCCCGTCAACGCGTCATGCAAGATGGCATCGTTACGAACCATTTGCCGTCCGAGCACGCCACCAAAAATCTGTAACCAAGCCTGGACATCAAACTCACCATCTTCAGCTGGTGCTACGATCTGAGTAGGGTCTTCCCCTTCCTCAAAGGCGAGTCCTAACCAAGCCGGTGACTTATGATATTCCGGTGTTGCATCATCACCTTTTTCTCGACGCTCCTCACCCGTGTACGCCATGTGCCCATCCGACGTAAAACGCGGCATGGCAAATGCATCTTGCCCAAAAAGAAGTGGGATGACGATGGCAGATTCATTTTGACTTTTAATATAAACACCGTGAGCCAGATGGTCGTCATCGGCTCCATTGTTTCCATGTAAATCCAGTGTTCCACGGGTCACATTCACCAAAAAGCTTGTAGCTCTAGAAATACTACCAAGCTCGGGTATGTCACCTGCTTTACCATCAACCACAAGGAAACTCTGTGTCGACATTGCACCCGGTGAAGGAACAAACAACGTAGCAGATTTGGCCTTGGTCGTGCGGCGCAAACCCTTCAGATAAAATTTTAACAACGGATATGAATCAGCCATGATTGCCCCCAGCGAGTACTGGAAATGGTCTCTAAATATCGAAACATTAGTAGGAGTTTGCCTCAAGAAGAAATAACAATGACCACTCGGTCAAGTGCCGCTAGAGCACTGCAGACGATCCCAATCCAGAGCTAAAGGCTCAAAAGTGTGTGTGATTTCCTACAAGAACCTTCACGAAGCGGCGGCATCTGTAGCCCGGCGAACCCGATCGACCATCTCACGAATTTTTGTCTTGGCCACTTTACGAATCATCGATGTCGGCACCAAAACACTGGCATCCACATAAGACTCATAAACAACACCGCATGTCTCATCACCAGAAGATGTTATCCTCCAAGCACCGATAATATTGCGGAGGTCACCTTTTAACATCGTCCATTCAATATCAGCCCCATTATCTCTCTGTATACGAACTCTTCTAAGGGTGTACTGAACCTCCTTGTACACCGCATCGATTCGATAATGAACGTCCTGCGAATTCTCCTGACTGGAAATCAGTTTCAGCTCTTTGATGTCTGGAAAAAGTTTTGCAAATTGGTCAACATCCCACATGAGGTTGGACACCAGATCCACAGGGTGTTGCAACGAGAAAGTCGCACGCACACCCTTGATGCCTCTCTTGGAAACTTCTTCGATTTTCAAGTCCGACATGAATCTCTCCCCCAACAAAACTTGATTCTTTATTGTCCGAAGCTGACGAGAGCGTGTCAAACCGGTTATGTTTTTTTAACGACTTTATCTCGCTCAATGGAAACAATGAGGTTTGTTTTACGGAACGCGTAATAAAGGCTCTGAAACACATTGGGATGACGGGCGGCAAAACGAAGAGCCAAGAGTGTCGGCGACGCTTTCCAAGCCAACCATGGGTTATTGAAACGGTATCCAATACCGATGGTTGGTGTGTCATTGGTGACGCAATGCCACATGTAAGGTGGGTTCCAAAAGACATCCCCTGGTTCCAAGATCACTTCACGAGCATTCAGATAGGGAAAAAGTGGATAACGTTCAGTATCCACGTCCTTTGGGTCCACATCCGTTTCATAGTATGAAAGCCCTGACAGGTTGGGTCCCAAAAGAGGAAAATCACTTGGCTCAAAAAGAAGCCAACGCTTCGTCCCATACACTTGAATAAAAGCGTTACAGGGCATTGCACAGTGAACGGGAGTATAAGAACCGGCTGGACCAACAAACATCTGGTATTCTGGGCGAACCACTCCACGGGTCTGAATCGAGCTGATCCACTCTAAATCAAGATCTTCCAAAAGTTCAGGATGCTCCATAAGAAAAGGATGGAACCTTAAATATTTCTGACCGCCATTTTGAATATGGTCAATGAAGTCTCCCAAAGTTGAATTTTCAAAATCCTCCTCGTCCTGAGAGGTACTCAATCCCTTCGGCGAGAGCATCGCAACAGAATCTTGACCGTAGGTTTCCTTTAAAAAGTTCAGATCCCACTTTCGAACACATTCCCAGTTTGATGCCGCACCTTTTAACACAACCGGAATATTCTGTGACTGATAGCGCTTGCGGAATTCTTCAATACTTATTCCCCGCTCCGTATCGACCGGAAGCACTTCGCCCACTCCATTTTTCGATAACTGCGATTTGTAACTATTCACCAAGCGTTGGTTTAAACCCGCCAACCAAGCATGGGCTTTCTCTTCACCCAGAATATACTTCAAAGCAAAGAGCGTTCTTAAGGCTCTTCCATGCCATGACTTATTCGTACTTGGCTTCATCACCAGTGGTCCTCACACAATTTACCCGAGATAACCTCTAGGCCGAGTCGCTCTCTTAAGCGCCGAGCATGGTCAGGCTTATGATAAACAATCAGATGTTTGTCCTGACAAGAGAGATAACGAGCAAGATACTCATCGATGTACATCAAGCTCTCATCATCCACCCAAATCCCCGTACGCTCCGTGCGCTCAAGACAGCTGACAATATCTGCCATGGTACGTCGTTTCGCTTCAAAAACTTCAAGCCCCGGTAGCTCGGTAGGCATACCAAAAACATTCAACGGATCTCTCAGCTGGCAAGCCTCTTCGCTGCCCGTTTTGAATCGCAGATAGGGGTCAAAAGTGAGCCACGCCATATCCCCCTGAGTATTGGCCTGGATTTTCTCCACTTCCCCTGCCTCGTAAGCCATCCCATCTGAAAAAGCCGCAATTTGAACCAAAACCGCGATGGCCACAACATAGAGCGTCAAACCATAGCGTAACGGGCGGAGGCTAACTCCGCTACAAAATCTGTCCAAACAATGTGCTCCTAAGAGTGCCATGGGTGAAGCGTATTGAATAAAATAATCTTGCCAAGATGGAGACCAAATCAAAAAGATAAATATAGCCGCCATCAACCACCATAAACCCAACGCCGAGAACCAGGGAGATTCTCTTCTCGCGGTTCTCATTCCCCAGAGGCCAATGGAAGCCAATATCAAGAGCTGAAAAGTACTGTTGGCAAAAATATAGTTCCCGGGAAAATCCAAAGGCAACTGAGTCAGTGCAATACCGTGCACTGCAACATTAAAGAGCAGAGAGGAAACCTCGCCCAACCCTTCCATATCAGCGGAGAGCCCCGGTAAAGATTTCATAATCTGTA
>CAZZDT010000506.1:0-3934 GCA_964652435.1 uncultured Bdellovibrionales bacterium | reverse complement strand
TGCAGCTTGTAAGTTTCTTCCGGTACGGGCTCAAAACGCCAACCGTCGCGGCCCGTGGTGTAACCCAGGCTACCCATATAAACGGCCATGGCCTGCAAGCAGCCTTCGAACATCAAGGTTCCTGGCATGCAGGAGTCGTTCTTAAAGTGACCGTCAAAGAACCAATCGTCGGCTGATATCTTCTGGGTACCACGCAAGTAACCGCGCTTCCAAGGTCCACCCTGGTTCTCCAAGTGCGTCACCTTGTCCATAAAGAGCATGCGCCCACCGGCAATCTTAGGACTGGCCGTGTGGGTACAACCCATTTCAAAGCCCTTGCCAAAGCAGTCTTGGGGCCGGCCCGCCGCATAGGCTTCGAGTTCCTCACGGGTCAGTGAAGTTTTCTCGCACGCAATCAAAGGCGCATCCAATCGCGCCTGCGCATCGTACTCACCGGTTTCTGCATCCCAGATGATACCTTTGGAATCATCGAGTTCCTGGTCGGTGAAAAATCCTGCCTGACCACCGCGCACAGTCAGCCTTGGCTCCCCATTTACTTTGCAATCGTAGTGGAAGAAGAACAAACGCACATCGCCCTGCTTGGCGTGGCCATCCACGTGAATATCGTACTCTAAAGTTTCACCGGGCTTGGGTAGGTTTCCGTGGTAAGTAAGTTCACATCCCAAAAGGCGATACACCCGGTCGCTTTGATTTAGAAAGTCGATGCCAAGATACGAGATAAGCATCAAGTCGGCCTGACCCGACTCAATCATAATCCCCGCGGGCATGCGGCCTTCGTGCATGTACCACGCGTCTTCGGTCACATCGGTTTGGGTCCAGATGGTGCCGGTTTTCATGGAACCTGCTTCAGCATCCAATCCAATCACACGGTCTGCGAGCAGAAGTGGTGGCTTGGGCATACGCACCTGGCGGTGATAGCCATCTTGCTTCTCAAACAATGGCCCGAAAATTTCTGAAATCTTGCCGTCGGCATGAATCATCAGTTCTTCGCGGTTAAGTTTAAGCCCTGGCAATGCGCCGGTGGTTTGAACTGGTTTTGCTGCCGCCACCGGTGCTTCAACGGCAGGCGCGGCCACTGGCTTCGCTATAACCGGCGCTGGCTTTGGCGCAGCAACAGGTGCTGGCGTTGGTGTCTGAATGTGCGACGTGGCCGCCGGTGCAGCAACCACTTTGGTTTGAACCACAGGTGCAGGCATCGCGACCGGCCGCTGAGACACAACCGGTGCGCCCCGTTGCATCAGATACTGACGTGCCTGATTCTGAAGATTCATCATCTGCGTCTGGATGCGTGCCTGCTCGTTTAAGAAACGCGCATGGGCATTGGCCAGGTTTTGGTGTGCTCGTAAAAACGGATTCGCTGCAATCTGCGCTGGCTGCGCAGCCGCTGCCGGTGCAACGCTTGGAACTGCGGCCACTGGCGAAGGCGTTGGCGTTGGCGTTGGGGCTGCAACCACTGGCGCAGGTGTTGGCTCTGGCGTAGCTGGCATGATGGCCGCCAATTCTGGCGCAGGCCGCATCACATACTGGCCGCTGATTTCAGGCTGCAAAGGCGAAAGAGCATCACCAGTAGAAAACTGAGTCATAGTAGGTTCCTCTTTATGAAAATCTTCAAATCGAAAGTCTGGCATATGGGCCGAGAATGTTAGCGCCGCAGTGCTGCTCTGATTGCTTGGGGATGGTTTCTTAGGCCGTTCGGCTCGGCGCACACACAAGGCCGCTTCTTGGTCACCCAGTGCATCCACACGCACCCGGATAGGACTCGGTCCAGCCTCGTTTTGCCCAAGGGATAAAACGGCTGCACTCAATTGCAAAAGGCCCGATGCAGCGTGCGGCTCACCGGCCTGGTCCAATACAGAAACACCGTCAAAGGGCTGAGCGCCCACATGGTCGTCTTCTAAAATGGCGTAGATTTCACGGCCTGCTTTTTGCGCATCGTCCAAACGCTCAAGCACCAAGGTGAATGCACCATCGGCCACTTTACCGTTTTTGCCCACAGCTTGAAGCGCCGCCGCATGAACTTTTTCAGCGCTGGCATCCACCGCGCCAACCACTGCGGTTTTCACTTCACCCGCTCGAAGCGCCCGCATCGCAATTTGCAACGCGCGAATGCCCGAGAGTTCTTCGGCGGAAACCGCATAACCAAATGAAGTGAAATCGAACTGGCTGCTTAGCCGGTTGGCCACAATATTGGGCATGGTTCCCAAAACACCGGGCGATTCCAATACAGGCACAATTTGCTCCTGCAAAGACGCGCGCTGCTCTTCATTCATACCCAAGCGGCTGGCCCAATCTTTTAAGCGCCACCGCGCACCATAACGGGCAACTTCTGGGTCACAACCCATGCCAATCAAAACACAGGTATCTTCTGGATTGACAGGTCCTGCATCGTTCAACGCTTCGTGGGTGGCTTGAAGCATCATAAGCTGCTGCCCCAGCGACTGCTTTAAATCGTTGGGCGGAAACTTCAGCCCTTTCATGGGCAGCGTGATGGTTTGCGTCCGGCTGCCATAGGGTGCACCGGCAAAGATCTTACTGGAAACCTCGGATAAATCACCGGCCTGGCCCAGCACTGCACCCATGCCTACCACCGCCAAAGGCGCCGCTTTGGTTCTCGCCGCGGTCACTTGAATCTGACCAGGAGCCACATACTCTTCAACAATCATGTGGGCATTGTTGCCACCAAACCCAAAGGCACTGATGGCCGCTTTTCTCGAACCCTCTGCAGTCCAGTTGGCTGCTTCAGTAACCAGGTTAAACCTTGTTTGCCCAAGGCTGTTCTTTTCATTGATCACCGGCGGAAGCGTTTTGCTTTCCATGGCGCCCAACACTTTTAAGAGTCCAGCAATACCAGCCGCCGTGATGGCGTGGCCCATGTTCGACTTAAGCGAACCGATATGCAGCTGAGGGCTGTCTTTGAACACAGCATCCATGCTTTGCAGCTCAGTTGCATCGCCTACGGTCGTGCCTGTTGCATGGCATTCCACCAGCGAAATCTCATGGGGACGAATGCCCGACATGGCATAAGCCGATTCCATGGCCCGCACTTGCCCGGCACTTGAAGGTGCCAAAAAGCCATTGCCTCGGCCGTCGTTGGAAACACCCACACCGCGAATCACGCCCAGGATTTTATCACCGGCCGCTTCAGCATCTTGGAGTCGTTTCAGCACCACAAAGCCTGCGCCGTCGGCTGGAATAAGACCATCGGCTTCTGGATGAAAAGGCCGGCTCTCGCCGCGCTTGCTTAAAGCCTTCAGCGCAGTAAATCCAACATGAATGAAAAGGTCATCGGCGCGGTTCACCGCCCCGGCCAACATCACATCGGCTTTGCCGTCCTGCAGTTCATGACAGGCAAGCTTAATGGCATACAAAGATGAAGCACAGGCCGCATCCAGGCAATAAGCCCCGCCGCCCAACTCCAATGCCTGAGCCAAAAGGTGCGCCGGTAAACCCGACATAAAACGGTTGCTGGGGTCAGAGGCTGGCACACCCGCAAGGGTTGCCTGCTTCTCTCCCATCCACACGCGTTCGGCAAAACGAGACAAACCCGATGTTGGAAAGGATAGGTTTCCGAAAATAGCACCGGTTTTGGCGCTGCCCTTCAGACCCGCATCACGAAGCGCTTCACGCCCCGTATGCAGCACCCACTGAACCAGCGGATCGAGCTTGGTGATTTCCTCCGCGGCAATGGCAAAGCCTTCTGGATTGAAAACTTTCTCAAAGCCTTCCACATAACCGCCCTTGTCCGACCAAGCGGCATCTTCGGCGTTGCCGCCCAAGGCCGGATCTTTCAAAGCGCTTTTGGCCGACAAACCCCAGCGTCCCGCCGGTACGCGGCTCACGAGGTTTTGTTTGTCTACAATGGCTTGCCAAAGCTGCTGGGGGTTATTGGCCCCCGGCAATAAGCAAGCGCGTCCAACAATGGCTATGGGTTCAA
>CAZZDT010000505.1:0-3936 GCA_964652435.1 uncultured Bdellovibrionales bacterium | reverse complement strand
AGATATGTCATCGACCATTTGGTCCAAACCTTGAATTTCATCGTCTTTTTCCTAATCGCAGGGGTTATCCCGCACCGTTGCACCTTTGGCTTCAATGGCATCAATGATGGCTGCCTGCACATCGCAGTTTAGGTTATTGTCTTGAATATAAATGACAGCGCCTGCCCCAAATCCGGGATTATTCAAAAGTGGGGTAAGGTCTTCAATCTCATTGTATCTTGCATAGACGTAGTTCAAATCTGGCATGAACTCCAAGGGTGCAATATCTTCCAAGTCATTACTGTGAATGGTCAATTCTCGTACGTTGTTCAAATTTGCCAGCGGTGCAATAGAGTCAAGATCATTGTTCCCGAGTCGAAGAACTTTAAGTGCTGTCGGTCCATCAGCTGCCCCAAAAACCGCAATGCCCGCATCATCGAGACTGTTTAAACTCGCACTTAGCTCCTCCAGCTTCGGCAGTCCTACAAGAGCATTCAACGTATCAATACTGTTAGCAGACACATGAAGCAGCTTTAGATTTTCCAATCCACCGAGGCCGACCAAATCATCGAGTCTATTTTCAGTCAGGCGTAATTCGGTTAGATTTTCTAAATTTCCGCCAGCAAGAACGGCCAGCGACTCAATGTCGTTATAATTTAAGTTTAACCACTCAAGCTCATCTAAGTTTTCCAAACCCGTAACGTCATCGATGTTCGAAAAACTTAAGTTAATGTATTCAAGGTCAGTCAGCGACGCTAAAGGCGCAAGCATATTCGCACCAGGCAAGTCTGACTCCCACGCATTGAGGTTCTTCAGTTCACTAAGAGTTTCGAGGCCGCTCAGGCTCTTTATGTCAGAACGGTAAATGGACAAGTAGTTTAAATCACTCATCCCACTTAACGCCGAAAGGTCTTCGAGGCCTCCCAAATCATTTTCACCAAGTCTAAGGTGCTCTAACTCTTCCATTGCGGATAGCGGTGCAATTTCTTCAATATCATTCTTGGTTAGGATCAGATATCTCATTTCGGTCATCCCAGACAACGCACTGATATCACTGATTTTACATGAGGCCATCTCTAATGAGCTAAGTTCCACTAAACCTGCCATGGAAGCTATATTCTGCAGATTCTCATTTTCGCTCATGTAGAGACGCTCTAGTTCAGTAAGGTTCGCAAGTTGAGATATATCGACAAGATTGTTCCTAGTGAAATTGGCATCACGAAGTTCTTCCGCATTCTCAATACCAGCTAGACTCTCAAGGCTGTTGTCATCAGCACGCAAGTATTCTAGCTCCGTGGCATTTTGAAGCCCATCTAAACTAGTTAGGTTATTCACCTGAACCTTCAAATTCCTGAGTTCTGTCGCAGCCGACAAAGCTGAAATGCTATTGATCGCATTACCATTGATATAGAGGTCTTCCAGTTCAGTCATAGCAACCAAACTCTCAATACTGTTGATGCCCGTTCCCGAGACATCCAGGTAAGTTAAAGAGTTCAACAAAGATAAATTGCTGATGCTACCAAGGTTTGAATTCCCATGGAGGTCCAAGTACGTAAGTTCAGTCATCGCCGCTAGCGGAATATCTGAGCGAATATCATTATTTTCCAGCTCTAAACGCCTTAAGTTAACCATGCCGGCGAGCGGCGTAATATCCTGAATCTGGTTGTTCCAAATTTTAAGTGTCTGAACCTCAACGAGATACTCCATACCTGTCAAATCGCTGATATTATTGTCTCGCAAATCAATGCTGGTTAGATGTACAAAACACTCAATTCCCGTTAGGTCACTAACTCCCTGGCCTTGAATGCTGAGACTTGTTACCGAGGTATCAAAAACAATTGGGTCTGAATCAGCAATTCCCAAAGCACTTCGTAAACCGGCGGCCAACACAGGGTCAGGTACATTGATCTCTCCAGCACAATGAGCTGGTGGACCAAGTACACAAACTCGGTTCAAACCAGGCGAATATTCGCAGCCACCAAAGTTTGGATGGTCGTAATCACTGCTTGATAACATTACCGAACCGTCATCACATGCCTCCGTACATTCAATGATTCCATCACCACAAACATTATCAAGCCGTGAACAATCGCCCTTACACCCATCACAGTCGCTGGTATTGAAATCATCACAGGCTTCCAATTCAGGACAAATGCTTCCATCACCGCAGGTCGAACCGCTGCCGATGCCTGAACAATCCGCATTACAGCTACCACAATCGTCTGTGTAACCATCATCACAAAACTCCGATGAAGCACACACCTCACCGTCGCCGCACACAGCCGCTACACCGGCTCCAGTACAATCAGCGTTACAGTCACCGCAGCTATCGGTCCCACCGTCATCGCAAAATTCAGTTTCAGGGCAGTGCTCACCGTCACCGCAGGTTGAACCGGATCCCCCAGCAGAACAATCGGCATTACAACTGCCGCAAGCATCGGTGTAGCCATCATCACAAGCTTCGAAGAGTGGCTGAAGAATACCATCACCACAGCTTCCCTCTCGAGTACAAGTGGTACTGCACCCATTGCCATCATCGGTGGTATTTCCGTCATCACAGGATTCAGTGCACTCAAGAATACCGTCGCCGCAGACGTTATCGACACGGTCACAGGAGTCACTGCAACCATCACAATTCGTCTTATTGCCATCGTCACAGACTTCTAATTCAGGACAAATCGAACCATCGCCGCAGGTTGCTCCCGACCCTGCTGCCGTGCAATCCGCGTTACAGCTACCACAGGCATCCGCATAGCCATCATCGCAGAATTCGGTCTCCGCACAGACTTCACCATCGCCGCAAACCGGGGCAACACCTGCGCCTGTACAATCTGCGTTACAGGAGCCACAGCTATCCGTAGCACCGTCATCACAGAATTCGGTTTCGGGACAATGGTTGCCATCACCGCAGGTCGAACCCGAACCGGCACCAGAGCAGTCCACATTGCAGCTACCGCAGGCATCAGCGTAACCGTCATCACAGGTTTCAAACAAAGCCTGAACGGTGGCATCCCCACAGCTTCCTGAGCGGGTACAAGTTGTGCTGCATCCATTGCCATCATCGGTGGTATTCCCATCGTCACAAGCTTCGGTGCACTCGGTCAAGCCATCGCCGCAAAGGTTATCAACACGACTGCAATCATCGTTACAGCCGTCGCAGCTGACCTTGTTTCCATCATCACAGGCCTCAAGCTCAGGACATTGCTGGCCATCGCCGCAAGTGGCACCAGAACCCACACCAGAGCAATCGGCATTACAGCTACCACAAGCATCAGCGAACCCGTCATCACAGATCTCCAGTTCTTCGCAAACTTCACCGTCACCGCAGGTTGAGCCTGCACCGGCGCCATTGCAGTCTCCGTTGCAACTGCCGCAGGTATCTCTGAAGCCATCGTCACAGAGTTCAAATTCAGGACAGGTTTCGCCATCACCGCAAGTTACGCCTGTACCAGCTTCAGAACAGTCGTCGTTGCAAGTACCGCAAGCATCGGTGAAGCCGTCATCGCAAACTTCGAAGAGAGAATGAACCACACCGTCGCCGCAGCTACCTACTCGCTGACAGGTATCCGAGCAGCCGTTGCCATCATCTACCTGGTTTCCATCGTCACAATCTTCACCGCACTCAACGATGCCATCGCCGCAAACTGAGTCGACCCGGCTACAATCAGCGTTGCAACCATCGCAGGCATTGGTATTGCTGTCATCACACACTTCGAGTTCACCGCAAACCACACCGTCACCGCAGGTGGCACCCGCGCCAGCAGCCGAACAATCAACATTGCAGCTACCGCAAGCGTCCGTGAAACCATCGTCGCAGAATTCGAGTTCAGGACACGTCTCACCATCACCGCAAGTGGCGCCACTGCCGGCACCGCTGCAATCGGCATTACAAGAGCCACAGGCATCGGTGTAACCGTCGTCGCAGGTTTCTAATTCAGGACAGATTTCACTGTCACC
>CAZZDT010000504.1:0-3936 GCA_964652435.1 uncultured Bdellovibrionales bacterium | reverse complement strand
TGTCTAAGCCAGACTCCGTGGTAAGCTCACCTGCTCGCTCTGGAACCAAAGTTACAATGTGCGGTTTCACTTCAAAAGCAAGCTTCTGATTTTCTTGAGTGGCCGCCATTTGCATATTCAGCGTGGTCTGAACCGTATCGCGCAGAACCATCAAATCTTTGTCTTGAATGTGCCGACGGTCTTCTCGCAGATGGGCTTTGATTTGCGAAGCACCTGCTCGCTCAGCCACACCCGCGGCAGCAATGGGATCCGGATAGCGGGTACGCCGACCTTGGCGAAGTGTGCCCACATAATCGATGTTGAGTCCGAGCTCTGCTCTAGCCATCTAGATCTCCTTGAATCAATTCAAAATCGTACGCATGGTTTCGGCAATTTCATTGGCCCATGTATCCACCTGCGCTGCATCGGGACCTTCCACCAAAACACGAGCCTTAGGCTCTGTTCCGGAGTAACGCACCATCACGCGCCCATCGCCGCCAAGTTTACCTTCCACATCGGCAATCAGCTTGCTCACAGAATCTAGCTCGGCAATGGGTGTTTTGTTTTGCACCCGCACACTCACCAAAGATTGCGGAAATGGAACAAAGACTTTCTTTAAATCTGCCAATGCTTTGCCGCTTTGCTTCATCATGGTCATGAGTTTCAGCGCCCCCACCATTCCGTCGCCGGTGCTTGCATGGTCTAGATAAACAAGGTGTCCAGACTGCTCGCCGCCAAATCGAAAGTCGCCTTCGCGCATGGCTTGCACCACATAGCGGTCACCCACCTGCGTTCGAATCACCCGGCCGCCAAAGCTTTCAACGGCTCTATCCAAAGCAAGGTTGCTCATCACTGTGGTCACCATGGTATCGCCCACCAACGTGCCGTCTTTCATCATAGACTGAGCAGTGAGCGCTAAAAGGCAATCACCGTCTACAACCTCACCTTTGTGATCCACCACCACCAAACGGTCGGCATCGCCATCAAGGGCCACACCTAAATCTGCCTGATGCTCAAGGACCGCTTTGGCTAGGTTCTGCGGATAAAGGGCACCGCAATCGAGATTGATGTTGCGACCATCGGGCTTGTTCCCAAGGGCTACCACCTCGGCTCCAAGTTCCTCAAGAACCATGGGAGCAACTTTATAAGCCGCGCCATTGGCACAATCGATGACTACTTTAAGACCCTCAAGATCCATGTGCGCAGGCACCACGGATTTAAGCTGAACAATGTATCGGCCCATGGCATCGTCAATACGAAATGCCTTGCCCACCTCGTCTTTGGTTGGGCGAATGGCTTCCACATCATCGCTGGTCATAAAGTGCTCAAGCTCAAGTTCTTTTGAGTCAGGCAACTTGAAGCCATCACGGGCAAAAATCTTGATACCGTTGTCTTCGAAAGGATTGTGGCTGGCACTGATCATAACCCCAGCATCGGCGCGCATGTTCCGCGTGATGAAGGCAACCGCTGGTGTGGGCAACGGGCCCAAGAGTAAAGCATCAACGCCCATGGAGCACACACCACTGGCAAAGGCCATCTCGACCATGTAGCCCGAAACCCGGGTATCTTTGCCAATCACAATACGGTGACGGTGGTCGCCGTGCTTGGCTTGGTGAGCAACGGCTCGGCCCAAAGCCAGGGCAACCTCACAGGTCATGGGGTGCACGTTGGCCGTGCCCCGAATCCCATCTGTTCCAAAGTATTTTCGTTCTTGTGAAGTTTTTGAGTCGCTCATTTTCACTCTCGTTAAAGGCCTAGCCACTAAGGCACCGAAACGACCACCCGCGGAATCGGTGCAACCAGCTGTGTACGCTCTGGCAGCGCGCTGCGCAACTCAATAGTCTTCTCAAATGTCTTTAAGCCTTGTGCCAGTTCTTCTTCTACAGACACCGTCACATCCAGGGCAGATGCTTGCATGGCTTCTACCAGCCGGCGTGGACCGCTCACCCGCAACATCACCTTACTGGGCTTGGTTTCTAGCACTTGGCCATCTACCTCAACTTTGACGGGTACATCGCGAATAGGATGCTGAATCAGTTCTTCACCAATGTCCACACTGACAAACACCTGTTTGGTGTTCACCCGGATAGGAAACGGCGGATTGCGTAGAGCCACATCCACTTTGAGGTCATCCTCACGGCCACGCACATCAATGGTTCGGGTTTGAACATAATCCAGGTTCATCACACTAGAAAGCGGCCCCACCACCTTCACTTCGGATGGCTCAACCCGCATATCAACAATTTCGTAACCAAAAGCAGGCCGGTGCGGCATAGCCACTTGCACCGGAATCGAGCGCTCCACCAGCCGGTCGATGGTGATATCCCACTCAGAGGGTCGAATCGAAACCGGCTGCAATCCCAGGGGTGCTTCAATATCACTGGTCGAAACCACGTGGCGGATGGTGCCCGGCTCACTCATTTGGGAGAGGTCCACAACCACCGGCTGCATATCGCCCTGGCGAAACGTCTGATACCGTGTCCAAGGCCCTTTCAAGGTGGTGGATACATTGCTCGGCGGATGGCCTACCAACACAAAGTCGGCTGGAACGGTATAGGAAACAGGAAACTCAACCTCAACCGGCGTGCTGCTCTCTGCGTTCAACATCACAAAGAGAATCGTAGCCACAATCAGCGACACGAATTTAAGCAGAAGGTTGTCTTTAATGACCTGCATTCTGTCCTGTTCCTGGGATATCCAATCCCGAGTTTAAGCTTCCTTTGCTTCGCCCTCTTCTTCGGCGGGTGCACCGAGAAATTGCTCAAGCACTTTTCGTAACATCGATGTGTCTAAGTCGCGGGTGAGATTACCACCCTCAACAAAAGATATCTGGCCCCGTTCTTCTGAAACAACCACCGCCACCGCATCAAATTCTTCGGTGGCACCCATGGCGGCCCGGTGACGGGTACCAATGGCATTGTCGATTTTTGCGTTATGGGTGAGCTGCAAAAAGACCGCCGCTGCGCTGATCCGACCTTGCTGAATAATCACTGCGCCATCGTGGGTGGGTCCCGGCGGTGTAAATATCTGCATCAAAAGCGGCGTGGAGACATTGGAGTCGATCTGGAATCCGCGGGTGGCAAGCTCCGATAAGTCGGCGCCCCGCTCAATAAGAATCAAAGCCCCCAGGCGCTCTTTCGCCATGGCATCGCAGGCGCGCACCACTTCTTGAATCACGCCCTGGTTTTCTTGTCCGCCCGAAAAGCCCAAAACCGAGCGGCGCCCAACCCGCGAGAGACCACGGCGGATATCGTTTTGGAAAAGAACAATGACAATCAGGAGGAATGACCCAATGAAATTCTCGAGAATCCACGACAAGGTATTGAGCTTAAGTACCCGTGAAGCAAAGAAAGCAAAGGCAATCACACCTAAGCCCATCAGAATTTGTTGGGCCCGGGTTCCGCGAATTAAGAGCAAAACTCGATAGATAAGGTAGGCCACTACCAGAATATCCAGCAAAGAGCTGAGCACCGCGACCACAAGGTCGCTATGGGCAAACTGCAAATCCATCATTGTTTCCAGCAGGTACCACGATTTTAGATACTGAATCCAGAAATCTGAACGTCTCTAAGCCGATCTCAACCGGCCATGCCACCCCGTTACTTGATTCTAACCTGAAACTGAAAAAATGCCAGTATTTGCAAGGACTTTGACTCATTCACCCCGCAGACACACCAGGAAGCTCCTGAGAGGGCCTGCAAACGCAAAAAAGCCCGCGTGAAGTCCCATCATTGGGCGCTTCACGCGGGCCATCTGTTCACAATTTAGATCCTAAGCGATCAATGCTGCCCAGGGATATAAAAACCACCCAAGAGAATGAACATTTCATCTTCTGTGGTTACCCCACCCCATACTGGGCAGGCATCACAAATGCCATCGCCCGCTCCAGGACTGGAATCGCAGAAGGAATCATCCCCGTTGCAAATCTCACCCTGCTTTGCACCGCCGTAGCAGGCG
>CAZZDT010000503.1:0-3940 GCA_964652435.1 uncultured Bdellovibrionales bacterium | reverse complement strand
TAGGCCCTTCATGTAGCAGTCGTAAAGGTCTGGCCACATATTGTGGTCAACAACAACGTCCATGTATCCGTCGTATGGAGTGATGCGTGCGCGCCAAGGATTGGATGCAGCATCTTCATCAACGTATGCCTGACCACCAGAGCCAGGAACGTTATCCATGTATTCGACTCGCATGAGCCATGGGTTGTCAGCAAAACCGATGCGGTTCCAAAGAAGACGAACGTACTCACGCTCAAACCATGGTCGTTCCATGTTTGGAGTGATGGTGTTACCTTCTTCAAGAGTCGCGGAGTCGTAGCCCTGAATGATATCGAAGTGCGCAAGAATTGGAATCGTAATCAATGGCGAGCCAAAGTCACGGATATCACTGCCTTCATAGTTACCCTCTTCACTTCCTTCTACTAAATCGTAGTCGGTAAAACCGAGAAGAGCTCCTTCTTGAACGCGAAATTGAACGCGCTGGATGACGAAAAGGTCACCTGAACCAATGGATGCCCATGCACCACCAGTCTCAGGAGCGTCGACAACAGTACGACGATAATACCAAGTTTTACGTTCGCAATTGCCGAGAGCATCTTTGATACACTCGCCCGTTGCCTTATCCATTTTATAAAGAAGGTGGTCCTTCTTCACATAACCAGGTTGAACATAGTTATAGACATCTTTGTCCTGTGCACAGCCGGTAAAAAGCCACGAAGCGGCTAATACCAAAGCTGTTATGCGTCCAATGTTTCTAAACATTATAACTCCTCCACGACCGGTATGTGAGAGCACCGGCAAAACTCATAAAAAATTCGAAATCAGTAAGAACCAGATAGGGCAAATGAGACACTGCCGTAGCTATTTGCTGCCCTATTCTCCCCAAAGCTGTTGTAAAAAAGCGGCAGAAAGAGATCACCATCTCTGTCTTGTGCCGGATGACTTGCAGCAATTTTTGCACTGATGCTTAGGCTAAACGGAAGCTCTACCCATTCTGCAATGCCTTTTGAAAGGCCATACGAAATTCCAAAACTGCTGCTGAAACGTCGGCTCAAGCCAACACCTGTATCAGCGCCTTGGTTTTGAGTAGCGCCGTAAGTTGTATCGTCATACTGCTCGTTGTCAGAACTATTGATGCTCTGACCATCAACTTCTGGAGATACTCGGTTTGAACCAGGCTGCGTGTACTCATCACCTTCACCGGCCATGGCGTACTTGAAGCTGTTACTAAACGACAATCCGTAGCTCACGCTAAGAAGATCGGTAATCTTGTAGCGAAGACCAAGACTGTTGCTAAGGCTTAGGAAGCTGTTAGCTCCACCAGTGGCACACTGATAAACAGCGGCAGTATCATCGTCGGCTTCGATAGCTTCAATACAACCCCACTGATTCCAGCTGCTGCCCGCGACGGTATCGACCGCCCAGCCAACCTTGTACTTGTGAAGGGTATGCCCCATCGAGAAACCAAGTCGAACGCCAAAGTCGCCAAACTTACGCGCCAAGCCCATGTTCAAGCCGAGGCTACCGTAGCTACCGTTGTTTGTAGCGAAAGACTCAATGGTAGATGGCAATGAATAACTCAATCCGGCATTAAGATTGATACCCGTCAGCTCGTCCTTGTAAACAGAACCATCACTCAAGGAGAGGCTGGTGCTACGCAAGCGAACCTGACGAGAATCGATGCCCTGGGCATCCACTAGGTTTACCGAGAAACCAGTTGAAACGCCGGCGCTCAACATATGGCCCCAAAGAGGGAACCGGTAAGAGCCGCTGAATGACCAAGATTGAGAAACACGCTCGCGGGTCTCACGCAGGTACTCATTCGCTAGGAAAGTTCCGGAACCGATGGAATGCCCGAGAGAAACACTTACGCTCCAAGGCTTCTTCGCTTCCTCTTCTTCCTTTTCTTCCTCAACCGTAACCGTAGCGTCTGCATCCGTGATGGTCATGCCACCCGCGGCTGGAGCGGCGGCTGGCTCAGCGGCTGGCTCTGTTACTTCAGCAGTCGGTGTTGCTTCTTCGGCTGGCTTTTCGTCGCCATTTTCGCCCTCAGCCTTTTTCTTGGCCTTTTTAGCGTCGTCAGCTTTCTTCTTTGCTGCAGCCTTTTTCGCCGCTTCTGCTTTCTCGAGATCGGTCATTGCCTTGTCGGCTTTTTCCTTGGTCTCTTCAGCGGCTTCTTCAGTGGTGGTTTCTTCGGACGCAGCCTCTTGTGCATACAGAGGTGCGCTTAGAGAAAGAACGAACGCGGTCAGCGTCCAGTGGATGAGTTTCACGATGTGACTCCCCAAATGAGCGCCTTTTCTTACCCGTCGGCAATTCAAGGCATTAAACAAAATTTACTAAAGCCCCACGTCACCGAACCACGCCAAACGCAGCGATCCAGCCGTTATCTTTAGTGCGATTTGTGAACGATTTACTCGCTAGTTTCGAAGCTAAAATGGCTTGCTACTGCCGCTTAAACTTCTTGGGTCTCCGACTGGGCATCCGCCGGATAACATTCGACTCGAAGCTTCGTCAACTGAATAATCCCCCTGTTCATGTGATCGAGATCACATAGACTTTATGGGATTATATACTTCAGCTTCACAGTTGTTGTCCGCCTTAGTTTACAATCAACCCCAACGTACCTTCGCGGGTGTTTGTGCACCCGTAAAAGTCCTGCGAATACGGCCAAGTGACTCAATCCGCGCCATGGCGAGACGGTTGGCCGCCTCGTAGGTTGGGATGCCTTCATCGGCCGAAAGTTGAAAAACGCTCTTCAGAATGTCGTAAACACCCCGCGCCTGATTCAACGCTCGTTCTTGATTATATCCTTCTAATTCGTTCGCAACGTTTATTAAGCCACCGGCATTCACAACGAAATCTGGCGTATAAAGGATCCCTCTTTCCACCAATCTCGCCCCATCGGCCTTCTCTTCGCGAAGCTGATTGTTGGCCGCACCAGCAACCACACTGCACTTCAGCTCTGGAATGGTCTTTTCGTTGAGTCCACCGCCCATTGCGCAGGGAGCGAAAATATCACACTCTTGAGCGTGAATTTCCTCTGGCGCCACGGCTTCAACGCGGTAGTCTGCGATCACTTTACGTACGGCATCCACATCTACATCTGCCACCACAACCTTGGCACCGGCATCAACGAGGTGGCCCACAAGGTGATAGCCAACGTGTCCGACGCCTTGAAGAGCAACTGTCAGACCTTCGAAACTGGAAGTTTCAAGCTTCTTCTCAACGGCAGCCCGCATCGCGCTAAAAACGCCCAAAGCGGTCACGGGAGAAGGGTCACCCGAGCCACCTAAAGCTCTTGAAATACCAACAACCCAGTTGGTTTCCATGCGCATCATCTCCATGTCAGCCATGGTGGTTCCAGAATCTTCCGCTGTGATGTAGCGACCATTCAGGCCAGCAATAAAGCGTCCCATGGCGCGCCAGAGCATTTCGCTCTTATCGGATTTTGGGTCTCCAATGATGACAGCTTTACCACCGCCAAGGTTCAAGCCAGCGATACCTGCCTTGTAGGTCATTCCTCGAGAAAGACGCAGCACATCGATGAGCGCATCTTTCTCAGAAGCATAAGGATACATACGACAACCACCGAGGGCTGGCCCCAGCGTGGTGTTGTGAATCCCAATGATGGCCTTAAGACCAGATTCTTTATCATTACAGAAAACGACTTGCTCGTGGTCGCGCTCATCAAGTTCTGCGAAAACTTCGTATCCCATTTGCATTTCCATGCTGCGCGGATAGTCATTTTCACCCCCCAACGTCAACAAGCAGATACAACGCACCGCGGCAGAATCTCTGCACTTTTAATGACTCACCAGAAGAAAACACGGTCGTCTAAAACTTGCTCCGAGCCGTAAGTACATGGCACCACTCAATAGTGGAGACGCGACCTCTGTTTTGGAGTACCGTTCACCACAGGAGAACCTCCATGATCCTCGTGCGAAAAGATTCACTCGGA
>CAZZDT010000502.1:0-3941 GCA_964652435.1 uncultured Bdellovibrionales bacterium | reverse complement strand
GATTCTTCTCACACGGGACATCTCGCGGATATTGCCGAAGACATTCGCGCCGCATGGCTCACTCCAGAACTTGGACTCGAAGGTCTACGCTGGACCACTCAACCCGGCATACACTCCAAACTTGAAAAACCAATGCGAACCTTTGAGGCGCACGCCGAGCATAAGATCATAGGTGTTCAAGATAACAATCTGAGCGTGGAGAGCTGCGCGGAAGTAAGTCTGAAACTCGAATCAGGCATGCGAATGGGCCCGCTGCATGGCTCCGCTCGACAAACGACCACGCTCAATCAAGAGCAAGGTCCCACTGAAATGAAGCGCGAAACGAAAGTCATCCTTCATGACCCCGCCCAATCCAACCCGATACCGGTGGAGATTCTTAGCTCCCTGCGCGTAGCCTAAAACGAGGCGCACCCCGCCGTCGAAAGATAAATTCTCGGCGTATGATGTGTGGATTAAGCTGACTTTTTCTTCTCAAAAATCAGTTCGGGCTCTTTGCCCTCATTGATAACTTCTTCCGTAATGCGACATGTCTGAAGCCCTTCAAGAAAAGGTACCTCATACATGATATCCAGCATTGCCGTTTCCAAAATGGAACGAAGTCCACGTGCGCCACTCTTGTTGCGAATCGCTTCCTGAGCAACTGCTTTGATGGCATCTTCGGTGAACTCTAGTTCCACGCGCTCAAGCCCAAAGAGCTTTTGGTACTGCCTGACCAACGCGTTTCGTGGTTCGGTCAAAATACGAACCAAGTCAGCTTCAGTTAGCTCTTCCAAAGTTACAATCACAGGCAGACGGCCGATGAATTCAGGAATCAACCCGTATTGATGCAAGTCTTCTGGACGTAATTCCCGCAAGAGTTCACCAATGCTTCGGTCATCGTTCTGGCCAAGTTCAGCCCCAAAGCCCATACCTTTGCGTCCTACACGCCGTTTGATGATGCCATCGATTCCCGTAAAACTTCCGCCGCAAATGACCAAGATATTGCTTGTATCAATTTGAACCGTTTCGCTTTGGCCATATTTCTTGCCGCCTCGCGGAGAAACACTCGCTTTGGTACCTTCGATGATTTTCAACAGTGCCTGTTGAACACCTTCACCTGAAACATCTCGAGTCATCGAAAGCGACTCTGACTTTCGAGCGACTTTATCGATTTCATCGATGTAAATGATTCCACGCTGTGCGCGTTCGACATCGTTCTCGGCCGCGATCAACAAATTGGCAATGATATTTTCAACATCCTCACCCACATAACCGGCTTCCGTAAGGGTCGTGGCGTCCGCAATGGTAAAGGGTACATCCAGTTTACGAGCCAAGGTTTGAGCCAAAAGCGTTTTACCCGTTCCTGTTGGACCCACCATCATCACGTTGGACTTGGCCAATTCAACATCGGAATCTTCTGGGTCGAGATTGATGCGTTTGTAGTGGTTGTAAACTGCAACCGATAGAACTTTTTTCGCGTAATGCTGACCGACAACATACTCGTCTAAAAACGAAGCGAGCTCTTGTGGAGTCGGGAGCGTTTCAGGACCTTCCTCGGCACTGTCACGTTCACTTTCTTCCGCAATTATATCGGTACAAAGGCGAATGCACTCATCACAAATATAGACGGTTGGACCGGCTATAAGTTTACGCACTTCGCGCTGACTCTTGCCGCAAAATGAGCAAGTCAGCTGTCCTCCTTGAAAATCTTTACGCGCCACTTCTACCTCACATCTTTGACTTATAGCCTAACGTAGACCCCGGGCTTGAGCCAAACAAAAATGCACCCAGAAATCAGCAAGAAGGGCCAAGAAGCAGTCTTACTGGCTTGACAAACCAAATTGTTGGCATACTTCAAGAGTGGCTATTTTTGTATCAACGAGGCACTTGTGAATCTAAGCAATCGACAGGCAAGAATCTTACAATCGGTGGTCGATCTCTACATCGGCTCAGCCTGCCCCGTAAGTTCCAGCGCAATCGTCGAAAGTTCTAAAGATCTCGGGGTGTCTGGGGCCACTATCCGGAATATCATGTCAGAGCTTGAAGAAGCGGGACTGCTTTACAAACCGCACAAAAGCGCGGGCCGTATGCCCACTGAAATGGGTTTACGGGTGTATCTCAACAATCGCAGCACCCCGGCCCTTCATTGGCAGGATCGAAAAAACCTCGACTCGTGCCAGATCGTTGATTCTGAAGCTTTTCCTCTCACGCTGACCCAAAAAATTTCCGAAATATCTGGCCAACTTACGGTTGTTGCTCTGCCCAAATTTACGGGTACGCGCTTTAAGCAAATCGGTTTGGTCCGCTGTGCCCCGGGCAAACTCTTAGTTTGGTTCGTCTCACCGAGCGGTATGGTGCAGCAGACCATGGTAGAAAACGATTTCGGACTTTCCAGTGAAGAGCTGGTTCGTACTGAGCGGTTTTTAAATGAGAAACTTAGCAATCGCACCTTGGCTGAAGTGCGTGCCATCGTGGATCGAGAGTTGCGCAGTGAACGTGCTCGCTACGACGCCTTTCTGGCCACCGCCATGAAAATCAGTCTGCAAGCACTCCCGCCAGCCGAATACGCACTTTATATCGACGGGGCAGCCAGCTTGGCCAAACAACCGGAGTTTGCCGATGCCTCTACCCTTCACCAGCTGCTTGTCGCCATTGAGGATCGAGAGAACTTACTAGAATTATTGGATAATCTGTTAAGTAAACAAGGTGTCCAAGTGGTACTAGGCAGCGAACATCAAGTTGGAACCATTCACCACCTCAGTTGCGTGGGGAGTCCCGTGCATACAACCGAACCAGAAACTCCGATTTTAGGGGTTTTAGGACCGGCCCGAATGGATTATCCGCGCTTGATTCCTGTGGTTGGGTATGCCAGTGAGCTTCTTTCTAACTACTGGAACAAGCTCTAAAATTTTAGACTAAGTGAACGATGACTATGCAAAATGATATCAACGACGCTATTGCTGAGGCCCTCGAATCTGTAGAGAAAAAAGAGGCACAAGACCAAGCACAGGCACAAGCAGACACCCAGGCAGAAGAAGTTCACGTGATCGATGAGTCGACCCTTGAATCAGAGGTCGTGACAGAAGCACAGGAAACCACCGAAACGGCTGAAGCTGCTCCTGAACCCGCGCCTGAGGCGGCCCCAGAAGCGGAAGCAGAGCCGACTGAGCCTGGCGCAGCGGAGCTAAAAGATCAGTTGGTGCGGCTTGCTGCAGATTTTGAGAACTTCAAAAAGCGAACCCGTCGAGAAAAAGAAGACATCCGTAAATTTGCCAATGAAGGATTGCTCAAAGATATCCTACCGGCGCTCGACAACCTCAACCGCGCACTCGCTCATGTTGAAGACCGCGGTAACCCTTTGGTTCAAGGGATCGAGATGGTGGCCAAGCAGTTCGTGGATATCATGGGCGGATACGGTGTTACGCCCGTAGACAGCAAGGGCAAGCCCTTCGACCCGGCCATTCATGATGCTATGGGTCAAACTCCCTCAGAAGAGTACGAGCCTGGTTGCATCGCCGACGAATTCGAAAAGGGCTACATGATCCACGGACGGCTGCTGCGCCCTGCGAAAGTGATCGTGGCGACAGCTCCAGTGGCACCAGAAGCTGCGTCTGAAGAAAATTCCGATTCATCTCAAGAAGAATCAGCCGAATCTTAAGGGGTTTAACCCACCTTTCGGATCTAGAGTGCGATCTCGCCCCGCTGCAGATTCCTTGTTTCCACCCCGTTTTATTAGTAAAACCAAAGGGATGGGGTTTTGTGCCCCGTTGGTGATGCAATGGCATCACGGGTGTTCGAGACATGCTCTGGCCTCGTTCACAATTGTAGAACTCTGACGCAGAAGCGAAGGTGATATGTCCAAGACCATCGGCATCGATTTGGGCACAACAAACTCTTGCGTAGCTGTCATGGAAGGCAGCAAGCCAGTGGTCATCCCCAACAATGAGGGGGCACGTACAACT
>CAZZDT010000501.1:0-3946 GCA_964652435.1 uncultured Bdellovibrionales bacterium | reverse complement strand
CAGCGACCCACGAACACCCAGCACAACTCCCACTCAGAACCTATATCAAGGTAGCTGGCGTGGTACTCAAACTTATACACGTATTCGAGGTTCGCCTTGAGCGCGAGTTCTTCACGCAACCGGCGGTCGGCTGCATCAGGAGTTTCTTCACCTCGGCGCGGATGGCTGCAACACGTGTTTGCCCAAAACATAGGCCACAGAGGCTTTTGTTCGCTACGCTGCTGAATCAACAACTCACCTTGGCTGTTAAAGATGAAGATAGAGAACGCACGATGCAACATTCCTTGGCCCTGATGACAGGCAAGCTTTTCTTCGTGGCCAACAATCTCATCTTGAGAATTAACAAGAATCAAAGGCTCATCATCAAATGATACGATTTGGTCGTTGCTCATATTTATAGCTCTTCTGCGCTGCCACCGATTTCGGTAATCATGGCGCGGTATCCAGCTTTTCGCATAGCAGCTGCAACACGTTCAGCGTTATCAGGACAAATAGCAACCATGGAACCACCACCGCCGCCGCCAGTAAGCTTGGCACCCACGGCACCATTGTCACGAGCAATTTGAATCAGTTCTTCAATTTCCCAGCTAGACACACCAAGGGCATTCAAAAGTCCCTGGCAAATATTCATCAATTCACCAAGCTGAGCCAGGTTATTGTTCTCGATGGCTTTGACGCCCTCTAAGGTGATGCCATCAATTTCGGCAAAGATACGCTCATACAAGAACCGGTTGTTTTCCCAATTACCGCGAACCTTGGCCACCATGGCCGCAGTCAAGCTTTCGGTACCACTTAAACCAATGACGATTGGAATAGGCTTCGGTGCGAAGATTTCTTTCATCACCGGTGGGTGGCCTTTTTTGTAGAGCATGAACTGGCGGTAAGTAGCCAAAGTATTGTCGATACCGGAAGGTGTACCGTGAGCCAATTTCTCCACATCAAAAGCGATTCCATTGACATCATTGTCTGATAGATTCAGCTTGTAGCGTTGGTTCAACGCGCGAATCACCCCAACAGCCAATGCCGCCGATGCACCCAAGCCCATGGCTCGTGGAACATGCGGCCATACTTCGATGGACATAGACTGGTCTTTGAGATTCAAGCGTTCCAGAATTAAATCCAGAGAAGCGCTTAGCGAGTTTTCACGCTTACCATTTAAGAGAACACGCTGCTCAACACCCCAACGCGGAATCGTGAGGTTCACGCCGTCATCGTAATCTTTGATCTGAGCTTGGATATTAAGCTTCACCGGCGCCGCGATAGCGTGGCTTCCGTATACAACCGCATGCTCACCCAAGAGAATTACTTTACCGTAACCCGCACCGCGAGTTTGAGGAACCAGATCTGGCTCAATGCGAAATGCACCACTTATTTCAGTAGCGCTTGCACCCTTTTCGATATCACGAATGATGTCTTTGGCTTTCCAGATTTTGATTTCGCCGCTTTCAACCAGCTTATCAACAACCGTATCGAAGTTATCTGGCGTTGCCCCGGCCGTCATAGCCACGCTGCGCGCGTGCAGGGTCATGTGGCCACGCTGAATGCCATCGGTGCTAAGAGCACGCAGAGCCGAGAAGTTTTGAGCCAGACCCACAACCGCCATCAACTCAGCCAATTCCCTTGCAGAGTCGACCTGCAAAATTTCATGAGCAACTTTAACGCCTGGGTTTGACTGCAAGCTTCCGCCCACAGTTCCAACCTTCAATGGTAAACGAATACTACCAACCAGGTTGCCTTCATCGTCTTTGGTCCAGCTTGTCAGGCAAGTGTAGGTGCTTCCGCGCCCTGCGTAGGCATGCGCTGCGGACTCAATGGCTCGCCAATCGTTGCCCGTTGCAATCGCAACCGGATCGATACCGTTCATGATGCCTTTGTTGTGGGTTGTTGCACGGTAGGAATCAATGGCAGCAAAATCGTTTGCCAAGATGATTCCATCGCGAACCGACTTACCAGAGTGGCCCTTACCTTCAAGAGCGGAAACAGGGATCTTGCAACTTGCAGATACCATCGCTCGGTCCGTGAGGTTTGAGAGAATGCGGAGAAAGACTGTTCCACCGGTCATCTCTTCAACTAAATTGGCCACACCTTCACACATTGTGTTGACCAAGTTGGCACCCATAGCATCACAGGTATCAACCAGAAGCTGCGCCACCACCATGTCGCCTCGTTCTGACGCAGATGGGTGAATGATAACTTCCATATCTTTTGCGCCGCCACCGCGGGCAACCATATTCGGGTGCAGGCTGTTGGCTAGGTTCAGAATCTTTTCTTTGTTTTGCAAAAGCGTCTGGCGAGCGCGGGCAGGATGCGTGATATCAACGATTTGGATTTGGCCCATCATCAGGGGCTTTTCACTATGAGCTTCGAATCCGCCGCCTTGGCCGACGACTTTCGCCGCGGAACTAAGAGCCGCAATGATAGATGGCTCTTCAACAACCATCGGAACAATGTAGGGCTTGTCATTGATGACGAAGTTCAAACCCAAGCCCATGGGCAGTCCGAATACACCAACCACGTTTTCCACCATGCGGTCGGCGGAGTTTACGTCCAGGGTGGCCACACCGTCCATCAGGGTGTGGTAGCTGTCTTCACTGATGACCTGACGCTCGTATAAAAGACGTAAACGTTCAGAAACACTATACTTATAAAAATTTGGTAAACGCGATTTATCCATCTGTCGCTCCTGCGCGGGCTTATATGCCCCAGATTTGGAAGCCACAAGGGAAGAGAACACCCCTGACGCACCGAATTATTGTAAATTTTTTGTTTACTTACGTACTAACTGGACACCGTGAGAAGAAATTCCAAGTTCCGTCCAGCTGCCACCAAGCTCTTCAACAAGAGCTCGAAACCCAAGCAATTCTTCAGTGTGAGCGGCTAAAACAATCCCTAAATCTCCGCCACCGGCGCCAGACGGCTTATAATCAAAGCCTTTTCGGGTACTTGCGTCGCGCAGGTTGGCGTGGGCCTCACTGATGATATCGGCACCACTGGCTTCCCCAAGCTTTTGCATCAACCCGCAGTACTCGGTGCAACCCTGGCGCACGGCCAGCAGATTGCCCGATCGACTGGCCGCGATCACGTTTTGAGCTACCCCGTGCATTGTAGCCATCAACTCATTGAAAAGCTGTGGTTCACAGTCTCTCCAGGTATTAACTTTCATAACCAAATCAGGGGTAGAGGCCGATAAGCCTACAAATACCGGAGCCATGGCTGGCCAACTGAGAGCCGCTAACTTTTCAGGAACAACCATGGTTCCAGGCTTAGTAGCACCGAAGGCAACCAAGCCACCAAAGACACTGGCCGCGATATCCAGCCCACTGCCGACGCCGCCTTGCATTTTGCGATGAAGTTCATGAGCACGGGTAAAAAGTGATTGTTCAGAAACGTCGCTGCCTTCTTTGCCCAAATAAGCCATCACCGCGCGCATGAAAGCTACGGTTACCGCGGCACTCGAGCCAAGCCCCAGCTTGAACCCGTTCTCATTTTGAACAAAACCGGAAGTATCAATGGTAATCTGCAAACACGTCTTTTTAAGCTTCGGTTCCAGCTCCTCAGCAAAATGCTCTACGACAGCGGCAACTACTTTTAGATTTTTGGGCAACGCATGGCCCGTGCCGTCCACCAAAACTTGATTTTGAAGGGTGCAATGGAAACCATTCAATCCAACTTCGGGAGCATCCACACAGATCCCGGAGCCATCCTTAGTATCTAGAGTCACTCTCGCTACACGATTCACTGCACTCACTAAGGCAGGTCCACCATGCAACACGACATACTCGCCCACAAGAATCATCTTGCCGGGGGCAATGACTTCAATGGTCACGAAGGTTCCTCAACATGACAGGCACCAATGCCCATCCCAGTCCTTAGAATATCTTCCACACCCGCCACACTTCGCATCGCATCTGCGACCTTTTCAGCGTGTTCCGGTAAACAAATTGCC
>CAZZDT010000500.1:0-3953 GCA_964652435.1 uncultured Bdellovibrionales bacterium | reverse complement strand
GCGTTATGGACCAGATCCACTGGCGGGCGTTCTTATTGTAGAACCTCCGAAATTGCTCAAAGAGCCTGGGATCCGGATTGAGACCCAAACCGTCGGAGCGCTTAATGGCAAACGTGGCACCATGGCCGCAAGGATTGACGCAAACCACCAAGAGGTATCTGAGCTTTCCTGGCGAGTTGATGGCAACTACAGCCGGGGAGCCGGACTGGAAACCCCTACCTACCCTCTAGATAATACTGGAGTCGAAGAGTGGAATGTAGGCGGCATTGCTGAATACCAAGGCGATTGCTGGAGCCTGAAACTATCCTTCCGCCACAACTACAATCGAAGTGGGGCCTGTCGTTGCGTGCGAAAAGAAACGACGGCAGACTTCGATGCCCAAGTGCTCTCAGACACACCACCCTATGTTGAACTCTATGAGGCCGATTACGAAATCGACCGCCCCTTCCAGAAAGTGACGCACGACATCGTTCTGCTCCGCGGTGTCGTCGATTTAGAAGACATTGGCGATCTGGAAGCAACCTATGCCTTTCAAATCAATCATCGGGGCGAATATGAAATCGTTCGAACAGCAACAAGCTTTGCTCAGCACAATTTCACGCTTCGCACCCATACAGCCGATGTCTTGTTTCGACACAAACCCGTCCCGCTCGGACAAACCATTCAACTCGAGGGAATCTTGGGCGTAACTGGAATGCTACAAGAAAACGTTTATCGAGGTTGGCCATTGCTTTCGGATTATCGTGGATACGGAGGCGGCATATTTGCCCTTGAGAGATTGGTTATGAAGCGCTTTGAGTTTGAATTAGGTGCACGCTTTGACCACATCACGCGTAACGCTTTTCTACCCAAGAAAACCTACCAGAGCCTTAACCGTGAAGGTCGCATCGACCCCGAGTCATGCATCATTCGTGAACAATTCACTCAATGCGATTCAACCTTCAATGCGGGAACCCTGTCCCTAGGGAGCCTCATAAAAATAGCCGAAGGAATCTCTGGCAAACTAGACTTCTCAACCGCAACCCGCATGCCGACCATTGATGAACAATATCTCAATGGTACATCCCCATCGTTTCCGGTGATGGCTCGCGGTCGTCATGACCTAGGACCAGAAACCAGCTGGAGTACCAGTGCCACCCTAAAGCTCGACTACACCTGGTTAAAGAGTGAGGTATCCGTTTACGGAAGCTACATCGATGACTACATTTATCTGTCACCAGAACTTCGCGAAGACGGAACAATTCGTACCGATGTGCTTATTCAGGGTCGTTTTCCTAGGTTCAACTACAACGCTATCGATGCGATTTACTACGGTTTCGATGCGGAAGTTCAAACCCGCGTGGGTCCTATTGAGCTTGGGCTGGATGGCTCCGTAGTTCGTGCCTTCGATGTTGATCTGGATAGCTTCTTACTTTTCATTCCACCGGATAGAACCAGTGTGGAACTGACCTATCACCTGCCAGAACTCAAATCTGTTAAAGACTCATTTATCTCGGTCAATCTCTCATTGATTGCACGGCAGCACAGCGTCTCACCCGACAGTGACTTTGCCCCGGTCCCAGATGGATATTTCCTTCTCGGTGCCAGTGCCGGAGCAACATTTGAATGGGGAGACCAACGCTTCCTTTTCAGTGTCGAAACACAAAACGCACTGAACACGCGTTATCGTGATTACACCAGCTTGCTGCGGTATTTTGCCGATGAGCCGGGTCGCCAAGTGTTTATCCGCTTTGGCACTGAACTTGGCTTTGGATTGGAAGATTCAAGCGACCGAGCCGGGTCTAACGATGCATAATCTGATCAATCCATTGAAAACCGAGCAATCATCGGAATTTGCTTATTATTTATGTCACCAACTCTTCAAGAAGAGCTTGACGCCGAGAGCAAACGCCCATTATCAAGAGCGTGAAAAGAGGCAGCGCGCCCGGGTAAACATCGACCAGCCCACGTCGATGAAGGGCCCAGTCACCCAAGCGCCATATACACTGCCAAAAAGGAATTTGCCGAAATGAAGCGTTCACACGTTACAACGTTAAAACTAAGCGCACTACTCGGCTTATTTTCGATGCTCGCTTTTGCGCAAACCTCTGTGGCTCATCCCCTGAAATTGTCGGCATCTTTGGTGGAATTTGACCCCGAATCCAAAACCATGTGGATGGAGTGTAAAGTCTTTCGCGATGATTTCGAAAGAAGCCTCAGCCGCGCCATTCTGAAGGGGCAGGACCCGTCAACGATTAAGAAAGAAGACAAATCCAAAATCGTCAATGCTTTCTTTCAGAAGTATTATACCATCACCCACAACGGTAAAAAGTTACCCCTGGATCTGAAAGCGTCTAAATACCTCGCGGGACACAATGTCCTTGTCCTAAGGTTCAAGCCAACGAAAGTGAAACTTCGTAAAGGCGACACCATCGCCATAAGAAACACTCTTTTCTTCCAAGACTTTGGATACGCCCAATCCAATCGAATTACTCTTCGTATCCCTAATTTTTCAATCAACGAGAACAAAGTCTCAACTTTCTCTGACTTTAAGTTCTCATTTACTTTGTGAGTTCATCCATGACTGACCTAACATCTTTTTTCATCAGCGGCTGGGAACATATCGTCGACATCAACGCGTATGATCACCTCTTGTTTGTGATGACATTATGCGCGGCGTTTACCCTGGTTCAGTGGAAGCAAATTCTAATCATCATCACCGCATTTACCATTGGTCACAGTGGCACCCTGATCTTGAGTTCTCTGGACATTATCCCCACAAACTCAACACTCATCGAAATGTTGATTCCGTTCACCATTATGGTGACTGCCATCGATAACATTGTTGAACGTGGTGAAGATTCTAAGTTTGCCGGGACCAAGTTCAAATATTCCATCGCCTTAATCTTTGGCCTCATTCATGGCTTAGCCTTCGCGAGCAATTTCAAGGTCATGATGTTTGGCGAAAGCATTCTCATGCCGTTGTTCGTGTTCAACGTGGGTATTGAAGTAGGCCAACTCTTCATCGTTTTACTCTTTATGGCCGCTCTCTGGGCCTACACAAAATTCCTTCACGGCGACCACGGCAAATGGAATATTTTTGTATCCGGTGCAGGCTTTGGTATCGCGGCAACGATTTTTATCAACGCCGTAAATGGCGGATAGAGCCGTACCCGGCAGTGCGTCTGCCGCGAACCCATTAAGGCAACTCAGCCAAAAAATTAAGAATATTCTCAGTGGTTGAGTCGCCCTCTTCCCCAAAGCCACCCACCAAACTCGAGTGCGTTTCGGTAACATCATGGATGGTTCTCCCGTGATGTCCCGCTGCAATCAATGCATCGACGTATCGCTGGGCCGCTTGAGAGACAATATACCCATGACTCCCCACCACTTCAGGATCCGCATCCACTGAGACAACAAAAGCCGGTGCCGCCCAACCATCCAGATAGTTTATAGGAGAACCCTCAAGCTGCTCCGCCTCGGTGTTACCAAACAAATGCCTGATGATTGGGATATTTTGCTCAACCACACTGCCCTCCATCAAATCCAGGGCAAACGGCACATCGTAGGCATGAACATCTAGAGACAATACGGCTTGAATCTGACGCTCAGCGATTCCTACATCCTGAAGAAAACGCTCGTCAGTGCCGAGAAGAGCCACCAAATGTGCGCCAGACGAATATCCAAGTAGGATGATTCTATCCGTTGATATCCCATAGGTCGTCGAATTTTCCACAAGCCAGGCTAAGGCTGATGCCAAATCCTGAACCTGGTCCCTCGGCTTAACCGTTGGTGATTGCCCCGGCCGTGAAGCCAGTCGAAAATTAACAGGAACTGCCACATAACCTTGCTCGATCCACCAAGGCACGAACCTGTCCTCAAAACCAGCTTTATCTCCGGCCGCCCAGGACCCACCATGCACCATCAAAACCAAAGGGCGCCAATGTGAAAAATGTTCTGTCTGCTGTAAGTCC
>CAZZDT010000499.1:0-3965 GCA_964652435.1 uncultured Bdellovibrionales bacterium | reverse complement strand
AGCCGGCTCCTCGAGCGGCCGTAGGACTTTCAGGGGCATCCAGACTAATCAACCTGCCCGCAGGACTATCTGGATAGTCGATAACTGGCTCATCGCCGCTGGTGCCATTGGTGCCGGATTCATCTCCAGAGCAACCTGTTGCGAGAACAAGAGCAATGAGAATGGCCAGAAGGGTATTGAAGTAGTTTTTCATATCAACCCTCTCTCAACTCAGGCAGTGGCTCGGTACCATTGTCTCCAAAGGTATCGACTTGCACACCCAATGCATCCATCACGCCGATGTGTACGTTGGCCATGGGAGGTTTGTTTTCAAGCTGTACATGGCGTCCTGTATCAAATTTACCGCTGCAGTTACCTGCAATCAGCATGGGGTGTGCATGTTGGTCATGCCCATCGCCATCGCCCATCTCACTCACAAACATCAAGCATGAATTATCGAGGGCGGTGCCGTCACTTTCTTCAATGTCCTTCATGCGTCCAACAACATATGCGAACTGCTCCATTTCCCAGCGACCAATTTTGGTCAAAGCCTCTAGGCGCTCTGGAAGATTTTGGTGGTGAGACAGTTCGTGGTGCCCACCGGTTACACCCAAGAAGTTGTAAGACCGGTTACTGATACCATTGCCCATCATAAAGGTAATGATGCGGGTCATATCACACTGAAATGCGGTAACCATTAAGTCACACATGGAGCGAACTTGGTCTTGAAAGTCCAGATCTGTTCCAGGGGTTTCAACGCTGCCGCATTCAATGGTCGGAGGCTGAGTGATGCGTGTTTCCAGTTCCCGTACGCCAGTCATATATTCATCAAGCTTGCGACGGTCGGTAACTCCGAGTTTGACCTCGAGGCTCTTGGCGTCGGCTAAAACATAGTCGAGGATACTCTTATTGTACCGGCGACGTTTGTCTTTTTCTGCGCGACTGGCCAGTGGGTCATTGCCGGCAAACATACGGTCGAACACAATTTGTGGTTCGGTTAGCTTTTGAATGGGTGTGGTTGGGCCAGCCCAAGAAATATTACGAACATAAGCACAGCTATAGCCAGAGTCGCAGTTGCCTACGTCGGCTCCGCCATCGGTTCCCAGCTGCATCGATGGAAACATCGTCCCAGGATTGCGCTCTCTCACAAGAACTTGGTCCATGGAGATACCGGCACGGATATCAGACCCCTCGCTTTTGTTGACTGAGGTGCAAGTTAGGAGCCCACCGGTTCCTGCGGCATGACCTCCAGGACCTTCTGGAATAGCGGGTAGATTGGCCAAGCCACTGAGAACCAGAATGTCATCTTTGTATGGCGCCATGGGTTCCATAATGGGCGCGAGTTCGAAATCTCGCCCGGTACCAACGGGTGTGAAGTCATTCATATTCAAGCCATTCGGCACATAGAATACAAGGAGACGTCGACGGTTGGCCGCAGCAGCGATGGCTTCTTTGGGCCACATAGACGGTAAAAAGGGAAGAGCCAACATAGCTCCAGCGCCGCCGAGGAATGCACGTCTTGAAATTCCTTTTTTAATCATTGTTCGGCTCCTTCTTCAGCTGAAGTCTCGTCAACTCTGTTGTCTCCACGCCGTTTCCGGAAGGATTCACTCAAGACAATCTCTCGGATGAGGTCCCGCAGACCACCACCGGCTGCGCTGTATCTTTCAGCAAGCTCTGTGAGGTGATACTCATCGTAGCTCTCGTAGCCGCGTCCAAGTGCATAGGTGTACATGTGTTCGGCCACACATTCTCTAAGTTTTGGATCTGCCTTAATGACCTCTGACATTTCAAAGGTGCCTTCAAAGCTTGTGCCGTCGGGAAAGACGCCTGTGTCATCGATTTCGAATCCATTGTCGTCTTCTCGCCATTGTCCAACCGCATTAAAGTGTTCCATGGAGAATCCAATTGGGTCCATGATTTGGTGGCAAGCAGCACAGACTGGGTCAGCCCGGTGTTGTTCTAATCGATCTCGCAGACTTGCATTGGAGTCAATTTCGTCCACGAGGCCTTCTACGCCCGGTGGAGGCGGTGCTGGCTCGTTACAAAGGATTTGCTCTAGGACCCACTTACCACGTTGAACCGGTGAGGTACGTGCAGGGTATGAGGTAACGGTGTGCAGAGAGCCTTGAGTCAAGATGCCACCTCGTTTGTCATTGCCGGAAAGGTCAACCCGCCGCATTTCGCTACCGGTGATTCCTTCAATGCCATAGTGGGTTGCCACCCGCTCGTTGAGGTAGGTGAAGTCTGCGGTAAGCATCTCTTCAATTGGGATGTTTTCGTCTAAGAAAGCTTTGAAGAAGTATTCTGTTTCTTTGCGTAAACCATCGGCCAGTTCGTCATCAAAGTCAGGAAATGTATTGGGCTCAGGCTCAACGCTGTTCATCGCTCGCGTGTAGAGCCATTGAGCCGCGAAGTTATCTACCAGTGAATTAGATTTAGAGTCGTTAAGCATACGCTCCACTTGCTCTGCCAACACTGTATCGTCGTTGAGTTCTTCCTCGGCTGCCAAGTTCATCAGGGTTTCGTCTGGCATACTGCTCCAGATGAAATAGGAAAGGCGGCTGGCCAATTCATAATCCGATAGGTCGTGAGGATCTAAGGACGTTGGGTCTTCATCCAGCTCGACTCTAAAGATAAAGTGCGGCGAAATCAGTACTGCCTGCATGGCATTGGCGAGGCCTACTTCTGGGTGATCGCTTTCCGCAACGGCCATTTTGACCAGCTCAACCAAGCCAGAGACTTCGCTGTCCAGAGCGGGGCGTCGGTATGCTAACGATGCAAAGTTGGTTAGCACCGTGCGAGCACATTCTTCATACTCGTCGTAAGTCATTTCACAGGTGATGAGTTTGCCGCGGGCGTCTGAAGGCACCAGTCCGTCCATCGGTCCCTCAAGTTTGATCCAATCAAACATTACCCGGCGGAACTCAAGTGCTTCGGTGTCGTACTGAGGGTTGGTCAAGGTGAGGCTTAAATCGTGAGAGCCTCCAGTGGTACTAACCGCGATTTCGTAAATACTGGGCGTGGTTTCAGAAGAGGTCACATCCAGTACGGCCAGTTCCGCACCGTCGAGGTCGACCTTGAGCTTGGGAGAAGCTCCGGCTGCTTCTCGGCCAAAGGCGCGGATGCTTAGAACAAAGTCCCCATCTTCTCGGGCCTCGATGCTGGTGGTGAGTGGCGTATTCTCCCAAAGACTCCACCATTTACCGTGGTAACTGGAGCCGGTCTGTGCCTCGAGCGTCTCGGGTTGAACGGTATAGACAGGAGCCGACCGGAAGAGATCATCGGTAAGCAATACAGCGGCCCGATGGTAGAGTTCGATTTGTAAGCCTGAGAGACTCAGAACGTCGGCGATGTTATCAAAACCATAACCGTGGTCATCCAATGGAAAGTCTTCTGCCGGTCTGAGATTGGTCTGCAACAAGTCTCGAACGGTGTTGTTGTACTCCGCTCGATTGAGCCGGTGCATGGTAACCCGTCCCGGGTCTTCTCCACTGTCTTGTGAGCAGCCTGGAGCGAAGGTCATTGCGCCACAGCCGAGTAGGAGAATGAAAAGATTGAGCTTTCTCACGATACTATGCTCCGTTCTTTTGATGTTTGGTTACTGTGCGAGCCTCTAGCCGACAGGCGGCTATCCGTTATTCTACGCACAAAACCACGCATAAGGTAGTCGGATTGATGGATTTGATTTTTGATAGCAAATGAAAACATGGAGCCACTTCCCTAGTAATGCATGCTCTTTGCTTGTTCTTCCCCAAAGGAGGAAAAGACTAAATTGCGACGCGACGCGTTGTCAATGGGGAAACCCGAGGAATCGAAATTTACTCATTGACCACCGCGAACATACAACTAACCGGAATTTTTGGCTCTTTTCATTTGTAACTCAATGTCACATCTTCAAATGTAGAAGCTTCACCATTGAGAATAGGGAGCATATTTTCGTCGCCGAAAAGGTGGAGGCGGGTGAAAGCGAGAGCGTAGATATT
>CAZZDT010000498.1:0-3976 GCA_964652435.1 uncultured Bdellovibrionales bacterium | reverse complement strand
GTCATCTGAGTCCAGGTCAAAGACTCGGTCCGCTCCATTGTTCACCACGATATTTAAATCCGTGAATGTGTGACCATCTGATTCTGTTTCAAAGAGTTTATCCGCGGAAAGTGTGATGGTTGTACCTGGCTCCTGGGTGATATTCAGCGTGCCTTCCGTTCGGATGGTTGGAAGGTTCTCGTCGACTGTCATATCGCCAACAATGACGTTGGTTGTACCAGGACCTGTCCGGTCAATGATGTCGATCAGGTCGTCCACCGTGGTTGGAATGGCGCAGCTTGAAAGTGGATCCATTGGATCTGAACCACAGTGCAGTTCCATACAATCAACCATTTGAACTGCTTCAGCATCGCCATCACTGTTGGTAACGCAATCAGAGTTACAGGCAGCGATATTAGGCATACAATCGTAATTTCCGCAGTAACCATCAGAATCCGGGTCATTGCAGTCTACATTGCAGTAGGGATTGTTCTCATCGCAGTCAGCGTCACCACAAAAACCATCTCCGTCTTGGTCCCAACAGGTGTCGCCATCGTTACAGATTCCGTCTCCATCCCCATCGGGACCATCCTGTGACGGATTGAAAAGACCGCCCGCGCAATCATCGCAGGTGTCTTCGTCGGTATCTGCGCAAATCGTTGAGTCCTGGTCATTTAGATCTGGTGTGCTGTTGATACAGCCACTGTTGTTGCCTGTTCCGCTTCCGAGGCCATCTCCGTCAACGTCGGTGCAGGTATCGCCGGCATCACAGATACCGTCATGGTCGGCGTCCTCGCCATCGTTCCAGATGGAGTAGTTCCCACTCGAGCAATCGTCACAACCGTCATCATCGATATCGTTGCAAATAAATGCGTTGTTATCGTCCAGGTCCATGATGCTGTAGTCGCATCCAACGTTGCCCATTGTTCCGGATCCTATTCCGTCGCCATCGGCGTCGGTACAGGTATCGCCTAGATTACAGACTCCGTCGGAATCGTTATCCGGCCCATCATTGTTCCAATCAAGAGAGCCTTCCGTGCAATCATCACAGCCATCTTCGTCAAAGTCAGCGCAGCTGTATATGCTGCTGTCGTCAAGATCTATGCGTCCCCAGTCACAGGAAGAGTTTGCGTTCGTCCCGTTACCCAGGCCGTCCCCGTCGACGTCCACACAGGTATCAAAGTCATCGCAGTAGCCATCGCTATCGGCATCAGGGCCGTCGTTGTTTGGACTGAATTCACCGTAACGACAATCATCGCAACCGTCATCATCTAAGTCGATACAACGGTTAGGGTCGTTATCCGCGATGTCCGTAATGGATTGTGCGCAGTCGAGATTTCCACCCGTGCCGTCGCCAAAACCATCTTGGTCGATATCGATGCAGAGGTCACCTAAATCGCACACGCCGTCGGCATCCACATCCACACCATCATTCGATGGAGCATAGGTTCCACTTAGGCAGTCGTCACAAGAGTCGGAATCAGAGTCGGCACATGTTGTGGCGTCATTGTCATTGGAGTCTGTAAACGAAAAGGCACACCCTGAATTATTAAGGTTTCCATTGCCCAAGCCATCTCCGTCATAATCTGTGCAGGTGTCTGATACATTGCAGACACCGTCATAGTCATTGTCTGCGCCGTCTTGCAGTGGGTTCCAAGCCCCTTGGCTACAGTCATCACAACTGTCACCATCAGTGTCTACACATGCATAAACGTTGGAGTCATTGATATCTACTTCTGGTCGCACGCAACCACTGTTGTTAAGAGTTCCGGTTCCAAATCCATCTCCGTCGGCATCGGTGCAGGTATCGCCGAAGTCACAGATGGAATCTTGGTCCGAGTCGGTTCCATCGTTCAAAATATCGAAGGTTCCCGAGCTGCAGTCATCGCAGCCATCTTGGTCAGAGTCTGTGCAAGTATAGATGTCGCTGTCATTACTATCGGCAATAGGAGAGGGGCAACCCGTGGTGTCGAAATCTGGATTGCCCAGACCGTCGCCGTCGAGGTCGGTGCAGGTATCGCCCGCGTCACATATTCCATCGTCGTCCAGATCACTGCCATCAAGAGCTGGTGCGAAGACACCACTGCTGCAGTCGTTGCAGGTGTCCCCGTCTAAGTCTACGCATACGGTATTGTCGTTGTCGTCCGAATCAAACTCTGGAGTTAAGCAACCACTGTTGTCGAGTCCTTCAAGGCCTACGCCATCACCGTCCATGTCTGTACAGGTATCGCCGCGGTCGCAGCGACCGTCTTCGTCGCGATCCGAGCCATCGTCGTTTGGTGCCCAGCTGCCACTGCTGCAATCGTCGCAGCTGTCATTATCTAAATCGGCACAGATGGTGGCCACCTCATCGTTTTGGTCGGTGACTTGGTGTGCGCAGTCTTGGTTCTCGAGAGTTCCGGTTCCAAATCCATCTCCATCGGCATCTGTGCAAGTGTCACCGGCGTCACAAACACCGTCTTGATCGCCATCGGGGCCATCGCGCGATGGGTCGAAATTACCGCGGGTACAGTCATCGCAGCTATCGGTATCGGTATCTGCGCAGATGTTGGGGTTCGTGTCGTCCCGGTCGGTTCCGGTATAACTACAACCCGAAGTGCTGTAACCCACGCCGCCAAATCCATCACCATCAAGGTCTACACAGTCGTCATCTAAGTCGCAGATTCCATCAGCATCCAGGTCGGTTCCCACCACGAGCTCTGTACCTTCACTGCCGGAAACACAAAGGGTCTCTGCATTCAATCCGACGGTGACATCTACAAGCTGTGTTGATTTAAGAACCGTTTCAGCAAATCCAGCGGCAACGGGCTCACCATCGGAGTAACCAATGATGGTGATCCGAAGCGGCGAATCTCCCATGCTATTGGGAAAGAGCAAAGTGAACGATTGCTCTGTGCCTTTGATCTCCTCGGCTGGATCCGGCAAAAGAGCAGGTTCGAATGCTGGATTTCCGTTGACCGTTTGGCCGGACACGTGCAGTTGGTCCAGCTTCTGGTTGGCGTCAAAGGTTACTTTGACATTGAGACCAGTAACATCCTCTTCAACCACGTATTGAATTGATTCACAGCCCATGAGGCAGAGTGAGGCGATGATGCCCATAAGAATCTTGCGCATATTATTATCTCCGATCGATGGTTCCAAGAGTTCCAGATGGGGCTACTATTTGTTGGTTTGGTGATGCTTGAGTAAGCACCACTGCTGAAATACTCGCCGCGACAACAGATGTGGCGATACTCCAAAACCACCAGGTTTTGTAAACGGACTCTGAATCAGCATTTACCGTGGCGACCATACCTTGGGTTGGAATGGTGGCTGCTTGAAGAGGATCTTGAGTTGGAACCACCAAGGGAGCCAACGGTAGGTCATCAACAGGCGTTGCCTTAATCACCGTTGTAATAGGCGCTGCTTTCTCTGTGACGGGACTTTTAGCTACCTCCTTAGGTTGCTTATTGGAGACGGCCTTAGACTTTGAATGACTCTTGATTACGCTTGTTTTCTTTTTGGGTTTCGGTGGGGTGACTTGGGCCACCGCTTTCATCTTGCTTTCCTCTTGTTTGAGAGAGGCTTGTCGGATGAGATCTTCCACCTTGGCGCGATTACGTGCTTTTGGGCTTTCTCGCAGGTACTGATTGTAGCGCTTGAGAGCCATTTCGTAATCCTTGAGTTCCATATGACACTGACCCAGGTTGAATAAGAAACCTGGGAATGGCTTGTAGCTATACGCTACCTCAAAGCGCTCAAGTGCCTTTTGGTACTCACCGTTGGCGTAGTGTTTTTGGCCTTGTTTAAAGTGATTTTTTGCTCTGGCCATATCGAGGTCGGCAGCTAGGGCCATCTCTGCATGGGTTCCGATCAAAGCAAATGAAACCAATAGAGCTATCAATTGGGGAAACATTTTCTTGAAATTCACGTTAGAATCAACCTTCTTCTTGGGCGAAAGGATCTACAAGATCTTCATGTGTGGTGTCTTTTGCTTCTTCTTGTTTGGCTGGTTGAG
>CAZZDT010000497.1:0-4001 GCA_964652435.1 uncultured Bdellovibrionales bacterium | reverse complement strand
AGCAATCTATCTAATTCGAGCTGCGCCTCTAAATCATTGTCCGCGATGACCAAGAGATCACGCCAAGAATCAATAGAACGAGTCGGGAAGTCGAGATGTTCATCGTAAATTTTCGCCAGCTCTCGATGCAAGGCAACCAACTGACCAAGCTCTGTTCGTGCGGATTGCTGCAATCGCAGATTTTTCTCGAGAGGTGACCACAATGCCCCTCGGCGAAAGAGCTCTGCTTGTCTCTCTAAAGCCTTGAGATGAGCAGGCTGTTCCTCAACCAAGCGCTCACAGGATTTACGTGCTGCTTCAACTTTATCCAGCCGCTCATCGTATAAATAACTCAGTGCAAGGAGTAACTCGGCACGCTGGCTTGGATCCTGAACCAACTCCAAAAGCTTTTCTTTGACTTGGGCTTGGCCGGACCAGTTTTCAACATTTCCATAGAGACTGTCGAGTGCGCGTAAGGATGCAATGTTATCCGGCTGAATTCCAATACACACTTCAAAACTTGAAATCGCCTCGCTGAAGTCCTCAAGCTCATCTCGTGCACACTCGGCCAAACGGAAAAACCACTGAAATTTAAGCTCTGGTTCACTTTCCACTAAACTCTTGCGAATCAAGCTTCCGGCATCGCGCCACATGGAGTGCTGACGCCCAATATCCCACATGCGATCGAGTAAATGGAATGAATCAGGACTTTCACGAAGAGCCAAGCTAAGCGCTCCCAGTGCCTGGCGAGGCTGACCCAACTCATCGTTTCGCAAATCGGCGATTCGAATCAGCAGTCGACTGCGCTCACCTGGGTCAACCAAGTAACGCAGCTTCACCTCAAGAACCTCTACCAAGTCTTCATAGGCACCCAGCTTCAGGTAGCGTTCATCCATGAAATCGGTGATGTGATTGTTGCCATGGTTGAGGGTATCTCTAAGCCATTGGTCCGCCGCAGGATAGGCTGGCTCATCCTCAAAGACTTCCCGCAGTAAAGCAACACAACTTAATGCATCATCGAATTGATCATAATGCAGCTGCGCCTGACGGGTTGTTAAGTCCAACCAATCAGACATTGCGGCTTCAGAATCTTGGTTCAGCAACCGCTCTCTCTCGTCCACATAAAGCTTTAAGCTGCCATCTTTATCGCCCAGCTCCTGATATAAATTCTCCAGCGCGTCAAAGGTGCCAGTGGTTTCGGGAGCAAAGTCGTAAAGTTCGCGCCAAGTCTTAGCCACCGACAATTTATCATTGAGACCTTCAGCATAAATCGATGCGATCTCTTTTAGATAAGCGACAACCCTGTCTCGGCCAGGCTCATTGTCGATTCTCATTCTGAGAACATCGATCCAAGATTCATAGTCGGAAGTTTCTCGAAAAATCTGCTCTAAACCACTTAATGATTTCTCGTCCTTTGGCTTTAAACAAAGGATGGCTCGATATTCATCGGTGGCCGCCGACAAATTCTTAATATCGTGATGAAACCGTTCAGCCGCACGGCGATGGTATTGAAGATTCAATGGTTCTGCTAAGTCCGGCGCCATCCGGGCATAAAGCTCAGCCAGAGTTTCCTCCAGCGACGCTTTCTGCGCAATTCCTTCTAGCCACATACGCAACCCAGCATCGGCCGGGTCTACCTCAATTGCTTGAGAACCAAACTCAAACGCTCGAGCGGGAGAATCCAATTGCACGTCCATCAACTCACCAAGACGACGTAGGAGATGCTTTCGCTCATTATCATCTTCAACTTCGTCCAAACGATGTCCCAACAACCAAGCAAGCTTTTCATGTTGATTATTGACGGTGTAAATCGGCTCCAAGATTTTGCCCGCACGTCCTACACATTGCCCTTGGTCCACAAGGGCCTCGAGACCAGCAATGGCTCCTGGGTCATGACGACTGTGGTCGAGGGCACGTTCGTAACACTCTAAGGCTTCGCCATATTCGCCCAACTGATGATGGAGCCGTCCCTTTTTAAGCAAGTCATCACGAACATCTGCATTCTTAATGAGGGGATCGATAAGATGCTCTAATACCTCAACTAAGGCATCGGTATTATCGGTTCCATCCAGCAGGCGCTCTTGCCATCGAAGAGCACGCATCGGATCCCGGTCGCTCTTTTGAGCGAGACGCAAAGCCGCCCTTGCGCGGTCAAAATCTTTAAGCTGCGTTTCACACAACTCGGCCAGCTCATAAAACAGTTTCAATTTCTCTTCTGCTTCGCCAGGACCCAAGAGAACGTGCAACGCTTCCAGAGCATCCGCTAAAAGACTGGATTGCTGTGAATCACGAGCAAATCCGCACAGCATCCTTAAAGAATCGATATCACCGGGCAGCTCTCCACCCCGTAACCGAAGCAACTCATCTATGCCGGCCTGAACATTTTTTTGTTCTTCGGCCATAATCCCGGCACGTCGACCGCGAAAATAAACGATGTCTTTTTCAGAACCGGAATCACATTGAACTTCAAGAGCATCCAGAACCGTTTGCCAATCGCCAATCTCTCGAGCCTGTTCCATCCAGGTTTCCTCGAGACGCCGATCACGAGGACGCAGCGAAAATGCTCGGGTCAAACAATCAAGTGCATTGGCCCCATCGCCCAAAGCAACCTTGTACCAGTTCGCCATCCGCACCAAGAGCGGCACCGCATGCGCTTCTGCCTCCAACAAAGGTACATGGGCCTCACAAAACTCAACCAGATCCTGGTAGAGTTCAGCCCGCTCGGTTTCATCTATCCAAAGGCTGCCCAATGCTCGCTTTACGTTGGCCCGGTCAGTTGCATGATAAAGGTCACGACACACATTGCATCCAGCCTCGTGACCTGGCGCTTCCGAAAATACCCTCCGGAGAATTTTTTCGGATTCAAGCATATCACCAAGTCGGTTGCCGAAACCGGAAGCATAGTGCAGCGCTCGCATAAGGCGCTCTTCATTATCCTCTACGAGTGGTAACTCAGATCCATAACACTGACTTGCCCCTTCTGGGTTACTTGTCTCAAAATAGAGTTCTGCGAGCTTTTCCCAAACCCACCGTTCGTCGGGGCAAAGGCCTGCTAAAATCTCACCACATAAAATGGATTCTTCAAACCGAGATAGGTCATTGGCGAACACATCCATGAGCCTTGAACCAACACTCAATTTTTCATTAAGTGGAAGTTCTTCTTCAAAACGACTCTGCAAGTAATTCGCGAATCTTTCTGGTTCTCCCAACACCTCATAGAGTCGGTCCAAAGCAGGCACACAGGCATCAGGGGGTGATGGGAGGGTTCGAACCTTCTCCCAACTATCCACCGCACGACCAATGTTCTCCCAATCATTCTCAAAGCCTTGAGCCCAATCCATCCAAAGAAAGCGAGAACATAGGTCCGTCAATGCTTCATCGTGTTCATCCCCTAAAGCGTAAAGGCCTTCAGAATCTAAAGCGACTGGAACAAGTTTTCGAACCACCTCAGCTGCACCTTGACGAGATACTTCATCTTCGCCGTAGGCTCGAAGAACGTCCTCGAGGGCACCCAATTTCTCTTCCGTTTCAAGGCCGGCCTGAGCCGCTCGCAGAGACATTCTCTGTAGCGGCTTTCCTTTAAGCTTTTCTATGATTCCGCGAAAAGCATCCCGCGTAGCAAGGTACTCATCGGGTGAATCACTCAGGCGCAAAAGCGTATCGGCGAGTTCATCATTTCGTTTATCAAAACCAAACGATTGAGCCGCGCAACGATAAGCCGCGGTCTGATCCTCAAGATGATTGTCATATAACTCAAGCAGCCGGCGCCACATATCTGCGGCGGCAAATTCAACCTTTTCATCCTCGACCAAAACTTCAAGCATTTTGGCTTCACCGGCATGATTCCCATTTTCGGAAAAAATCGGTTCTAAGGTCTTAGCAATCTCCAAGGGCCAAATACCCTCTTCAAACATTTGGTCCAGCGCTTCAACACAGTGAGGTTCATCACCAAGGTCTTCTATGGCTTTGATGTACCAACCAGCAGCGTCCTCCCGGGAAGCACCAGATTCCTCAAGGATCTT
>CAZZDT010000496.1:0-4005 GCA_964652435.1 uncultured Bdellovibrionales bacterium | reverse complement strand
CGGGCTGTGACTTCTCCGCCGTTGAAACAGTAACCGATTGTGGTGCTGAGCTCTGTTTTGAGGGAGCGTGCTATGTTGTTCCAGCGACGGACTCCGATTTGGTCATTACGGAGTACATGGCCAATCCCGATTCAACGGATACCAATTATGAGTGGTTCGAAGTTTACAACACCTTGGCAACAGATCTGTATATCGGCGGGATGGTTGTGAGTGATGCAGGAGCGGACTCATTTACTGTGGCTGACGGTACAGTGATTGCCGCATTTGACCATTTCGTGTTCGGGCAGAGCGCTGAGGCTATTCCAAACGGCCCTGACTATGATTGGTCTGCTTCGGGTTCGTTTCTCTTGGCCAATGGTGATGATGAAATCATTCTGACCTATGATAGCGTAGTGATTGACAGCGTCTTTTACGATGATTGTTCAAACTGTTTTCCAGATCCAAGTGGTGCCTCCGTCAGCCTAGATGGTGCAAGCTATGCGGGAGATAACAACGATGGAGCACTTTGGTGCACGGGCACGGAGTCTTACGATGCCAATAATCTCGGTACACCGGGCTCAGCCAACCCTGTTTGTGCAACGCCGGATCCTTGTGATGGCGTGATTTGCGATTCTGCACCAGCCGCGACTTGTGATGGCAATACAGCGCTCACTTATGCTGAAGCCGGCACATGTGATGCAGGTATTTGCTCTTATACTGAAACACAGACCGCATGCGGTGATGATGCAACTTGTACCGACGGAACATGCGTGGACAACGCAGACCCATGTGCGGATGTGGCCTGCAACGATGTACCGGATAATTTTTGCACCGGTGATGTGGCTACGGTTTATGATGCGGGTGTATGCACCGACGGTCAGTGTTCCTATGCTTCAACAGATACCGATTGTTCGTTAACGGGTCAGGTTTGTCAGGCGGGTAGCTGCGTAACAGAGACTGCTTCCTACAACATTGTGATCAATGAAATTCATTACAATCCTTCTACTGCTCAAGGTAACGATAACCTGTGGGAGTTTCTCGAACTCTACAACGCAGGCGAGACTGTCAATTTGGAGGGCTGTTCATTCAGCGCTGGTGTGACGCATACATTTGGCTCGGTCACTTTTGAGGCGGGCACGTACTTGGTACTCACTGTGAACGCCAGCAACTATGCATCACTGAGTTCAACCGTGATTGAGTGGTCCAGTGGAGCTTTGGGTAACAGCGGTGAAGCTGTCACACTGGTTGATCCTAATGGAACTGTGATTGACACCGTGAGCTACGACGACGGCAGTGGGTGGCCTTCCAGTGCTGATGGCAGTGGTCCGTCGCTGGAACTCAAAGATGTATCCGCGGATAATGCGGATGCTTCAAATTGGCAGGCGAGTACCGTGGATAATGGTACGCCCGGTGCAGCCAATTCAGAGCCGGCAACCGCAACAAGCTATACGGTCAATGAAATCAACACCACGGATGTAGTAGGCGAGGTTGTTTCCACCCAAGGGGTGGTGACCGGCGTTTATTCTGGCAGCACCGACCGCTTTACCATCAGCGATGGAACGGGCGCGAGCAGTGGACTTTGGATTGAAGGCAGCGATGCGGTGACTTTGGGAGACCAAGTGACGGTTGAAGGCACTGTGAGCGACAGCAATGGCTTGTTGAAGATTGCAGTAAGTTCCGTGGCCATTGAGAGTTCGGGCAACGCCTTGCCAGAGCCCTTGGTGCTTGGCACCGGAGCGCTTTTAACCAGTGATTACGTCGGCGTTTTGGTTCAAACGTCTGGAGCTTGTGATAACGCGGATTTGGGCTACGGTGAGTGGTCGATTGATGATGGTACGGGTTCCTTGCGGATCGATGATCTCGGCTATGATTTCGGGTCACAGACCGTGGGCGTGTCCTATCAGGTGACGGCTCCTCTTTTCTATTCTTATAGTAATTACAAGCTTGTACCGCGCAGCGCTGACGACGTGGTCGCTCAGTAAGAAGTTGGTATTTCTCCGATTTAATTAAATTTGTCGCTCCCGTCGAAAGACGGGCGTTGACAGATCGGATTCCCTTCGATAGCCATTGGTCCTACCAATAATGGGATGTGTGAACCCAAGCAGGAGCAATGAAAGTGGCATCGAAGTACTGGAACAAGAAGGGTAAAGAAGGCGTCTGGGACTATATCGTTATCGGTTCTGGGATGGGCGGAATGACCGCTGCCGCCATGTTGGCCAAACTCGGTAAAAAAGTATTGGTGGTGGAACAGCATTATGTTCCCGGCGGCTACACGCATACTTTCAAGCGTAAAAAGTATCTTTGGGATGTGGGCGTGCATGCGGTTGGAGAAGTCACGCGTCACTCTTTAACGGGCAGGCTCTTGGAGTATCTGACGGACGGTGGATTGGAGTGGACATCTTTGGGAGATGTGTACGACGAGTTCTATTACCCCGATGGTTTTCGAATCGACTTTCCCGATAACCCAAAGCAGTTTCGACAAAACTTGATCGATGCATTTCCCGAAGAAGAAGAAGCCATTGATAACTACTTGGCGTATGTGCGTGAAGTTGCCGGAGCCATGAAAGGCTACTACTTGGCTCGAACTCTTCCTCCTAAGATGGGTTGGCTCGGTGAAGCAACGCTTGGCAAAAAAGGCCAAGAGATGCTTGAACTGAACACAGAAGAGGTTGTGAACAGCCTGACCGATAATCCTAAGTTGAGAAACATCTTTACTGCTCAGTGGGGGTATTACGGTTCACCACCAAGCCGTTCTTCGTTTGCGATGCAGGCTTTGGTTGTTCGCCACTTTGTACATGGCGGCTATTATCCGGTTGGTGGATCTCAAGAGATTGCAAATCAGCTGCTAAAGACCGTAGCCGATGCAGGTGGGTGGACCCGAATTCGTGCTGATGTTGAAGAGATTATGATTGAGAAAGGTAAAGCCGTTGGTGTCCGGTTAAAGGGCGGTGAAGAAATTCAGGCCGGCGCTATTGTAAGTGCCGCGGGCGTGATGTCGACGGTTGCCCGTTTACTGCCGGAAAAATATCGCGATGAGGAATGGACACAAGGGATCTCGAAATTAAACCCGGCTTCCTGCCACGTTTGTTTGTATCTCGGCTTTAAGGGTGACATTCGTAAAGCCGGTGCAGGTTCTGCAAACAAATGGTTTTATGGTACTTGGGACCCGAACTTCAGTGATTGGATGGTGGCTCCGGATAAAGAAATGCCGGATGTACCGGTACTTTATTGCAGCTTCCCATCGCTTAAAGATCCTAAGCATGACCCGGGCCCAGAAGAGCTTCATACTGGCGAGGTTGTTACTTTTGTACCATGGGATGTTTTCCAAGAATGGAAAGATACCCGATGGCAAAAGCGCGGTGAATCATATGACTCTTTTAAAGAGCGTATGGAGAAAAAGTTACTTGCGAATTTCTTAGAGCAAATGCCCGAACTCGAGCAGTACCTTGAATACGTAGAGCTTTCTACACCACTGTCCACTGACCATTTTGTAAGACCGATGGCCGGTTCAATTTATGGTATTGAGCCAACGCCCACCCGTTTTAGGAACCAGTGGATTCGTCCTCGAAGCCCCATTAAAAATCTATTTATGGCCGGCTCTGAAGTAGCTTCTGTAGGAGTTATAGGCGCGATGATGGGCGGTGTTCTATCGGTTCTATCTGCTGAGCCGGTGGGAACCATGAAGATGCTTCGTGAAACTGGTTTGAAACGTTAATTTTGCATCTCTTCTAGGTCAAAAAAGAAATCTGTTTCTGTTTCGCATCGCGTGCATTCTGCGTGCACCACACGAAGTCGTGTGGTGCCTAAGCTTTGTGACCCTTCTGACCGCATCATCCACTTGCCACCACATGGGCAGCGGTTATCTTGCAGATGTGCGTCCATTTCGTCGAATCGGTGAATCTTGAGTGGACGGTCGGGATGGTTGCCCTCCACCTTCTCAAATTCTCTTTGTGCTGCTTTGCTTTTAGAGGCTCGGATGAATTTCATGGCGAGGGCAATGGCTATGACTGTAGCAAAGAGAAGATA
>CAZZDT010000495.1:0-4006 GCA_964652435.1 uncultured Bdellovibrionales bacterium | reverse complement strand
TGCAAAAGCCACATCACGAACATCTACCCAAGCCGTGTAAAACTCCATCATACCAGCAGCAAACTTTCCGTTGATAAGGCTCAATAGAAAGTCGATGCTGGCCGAATCATTACGCGACGTAAGGGATGGTCCCATAACAAAGCCAGGGTTAATCGTGGCCATATTCCAGCGGTTCTGAGCCTTGCACATTTTCCAAGCCTCTTCTTCCGCCAACCTCTTCGAATAATTGTATGGAGCATGGTCAATGCTGCTGGTTTCGTTCCAGTGCTCTTCGGTTAAGACCCCACCTTTAGCCGCGCATTCCGTGGTATCGCCAAAGATAGCCACCACCGAAGAGGTGAGAACCACTCGTTTGACGGTATCGGTCGCGTTCACCGTATTGAGCACATTGCGCGTGCCTTTAAGGGCTGGGTCGATCAAACTTTTCTGCGGGTCCTTCACCTTCCCCACAAGAAAGGGTGATGCCGTATGAATGACCACTTCGTTTCCGGCAATGGCCTCAGCAAAATCTCCGTCGACCAACAAATCTGCCTTAAACAGCTTCAGCGTGCCGGGAAGCTCCTCGCCCATTTTCAATAAGTGTCCAACCTTCTTTTCGTTGGATGGATCTCGAACCGTGGCATGAACCGTAGCCCCCCGCTCAAGCAGCTGCTGCACAACATGTCCGGCCACATAGCCGGTGGCACCGGTGACCGTAATGGGCGTTTGAATGGGAAATGACATCGAGCTCTCCTTCGAAACATTTTTGCCTCTTGAGGCAGTTGAGCAAACATCTGAGTTGCTATTGAAGAATACAAGGCACCCGGAAGCAAGCTTCCACTACAATAAGACGAAATCTTGAGGATTCATTGAGCCGGCGCTTTTGCCAAGGCTTAGACGCTGCAAGGCTCAAAACAGTAAAGAAAGCCCCAACTCAGGCAAAAAGCGACTGCAGCTCACACCAAGCTCCGGAATCGCCTCACAGCCCAAATCGTATTCAAATACCACGCCCCCCGAGGCCATTACGCCCGGGGCAAGATCCCAACTGATCCCCAGTCGCGCGCCGATGCTATCGGTATCATCCAGTCCCTTGATGAATGCGTGTTTATAAAACCCACCGACATAAGGCATAAAATCGCCGAGTTGCGTCACCGTATAACGAATCCCGGGACTCAGAACGAATAGAGAAGGATCCCCCACAAACCAAAGTTCTGTGTCCAATTCGAGTTCTAAGCCATCCAAGACAAAAAAGCCCAGGCCGGGGCCTAAAATGAAATAGCGCTGGTCACCCAAGGTCCCTGTGCCCACTCCGAGGGATGCGCGCACTGTGCCCTCTTCAAAATACTCAGCTTGGGCCGGAGCCGCACTAAGGGTTAGAAAAATGGCCATCGCCATGAACAAACTCTTAACCTTGATCGTCCGCATTGGAGCTGCCATCTTCAAATCCTTGATTGATGATTCAAGAGTAGCACCCATCCGAGAGGATGCTAAGCATTTCCATGCATTTGCGGTGGAGAGAAAGGCAATCGAACGTATGCAGAACCATCTCCTACGAACCGGCCTTGTGACCATGCTTTGCGCTGGAGCCATTGCTTGCACAGAAACACGGGTCAACCCAATGGGAACCCTCCCCATGTGCGAAACCATCAGTACCCAAGACTCAACCCTAGAATCCACAGAACTCACCGGCTTTTCGGCCGCCGCTGTGCTTGACGCCCTTAGTGAACCCACCACCACCCAGGTGACCTATTTGGACGGCACCAGTTCCTCGCTCACCATCAGCGTCAACTATGCCGATGGAGCCATACAATTGGTGGAAAAACCGGGAATGGAAGCCGACCCAACCTGGGACCCACAAGAACCTTGCCTAAGTCACATCAACATTGAAGCTACGCTGGTTCTTTCCAGCGAAGATGGAGCAATTGATGTCACTGAATCCGTAAACCTCAAAGCCTATCAGGTTGATTACGTTACCACCGCCCATGAAATCCTCTCCGGTGCGATTGTGAATCTGCTGGAAGCGTCTACTCTCAACCCAGGAGACAACGACCGGATCAGATATTATCTGGACAACGCCTGGCGAGAAGACACGGTCACCGGCAATCTCATGGCCACCGTTGAAACCAATGCCCTCTCTTCAGAAGAGAGCTCAGCCGAGACCATCGTGTCCATCAGTATGAACAACTTGGCTGAGTGGTAAATTTTCCTCGAACCTCATTTCACAACAAAGGTTCCCATCATCTAGGATAATTACCCAATAAAAACATACAAATATGCAATAGTCAGATGACAGATTCGCCACGATGAAACTCTGGAACCGTCAGTCGATCTATGAGATGGTCCACCCAGCTTGAAGATTGCTCAGGCAATGCCAAACTTGGGCTGAGATAGCCACTAGAAGGAGCTTCAAAGTGAATACGTATCGACACAGATTGCACGCCCTCATCATAGCCGTCGCAGCCGCATCATTCCTTCCCGGCCAAGCCCTGGCAGATGCCGCAAAAGCGGGTCTCGAAATCGCCAAGAAAAACGACCTAGCCAACCAGGGCTTCGGTTCTGAACGCTCTGTGATGGAAATGAAACTCATCAACGCTCACGGTGATGTCACCACACGTCGCATGAAAAGCGAAATCATCGAAGGCAAAAACGATGGCGATAAATCCATTGTGATCTTCGAATGGCCAGCGGATGTAAAGGGCACCAAGATGCTCACCCACTCGAAGAAAACCGGCGACGACCAGCAATGGCTCTTTTTACCAGCTATCAAACGGGTCAAGCGCATCAGCTCCCGAAACAAGTCTGGCTCGTTTATGGGCAGTGAATTTTCTTACGAAGACTTGGGAAGCCAGGAAATCGAAAAATTCACCTACGAACTATTGGGCGAGATGAAATTCGAAGGCCGCGACGTATGGCATATGAAACGCGTACCCACTGACAAGCGCAGCGGATACAGCAAGCAAATTGTCTGGATCGACAAAGAGTACCACGGCCCCTTGAAGCTGGAATACTACGACCGCAAAGGCGAACTTTTGAAAACCGCAACATTCAGCGGTCATAAAAAGTTTGGCAAGCATTGGCGCATTGGCAAAATCAGTGTCACCAACAGCCAAACCAGCAAGCAATCCATCATTACCTGGACCGAGCGAACCGTTGGCGCAGAAGTAGACGAAGAGAACTTCGACAGCGACAACTTGGCCGATTGATGCACTCTTTTCGTCTATTTATCGCTTTTACCCTTTTGGGGCTTCTCCTGGCGCCACCGGTTTATGCCGGTTGGTCCAGCAAAGGGGAACTCGCTCTGGAAGGCAGAGTCTTTTTAGACGACGACAACGACGCCACCATTGACCAAGGCATCGGCATGATGGGCCGGTTGCAGATAGACCACCGACATAAGGCGTTTAAGGAACGCGTCCGAGTCTACGGCCGCTTGGACCAACAAGATCCACAACGTACCATTTTGGTTATCGAAGAAGCCTGGGCCCAATGGAAATTCAAACCGTTTAAACTCAAAGTCGGATACGACCTTCTTAATTGGACGGCCACCGAAGCTTTTCACCCCGCCGATATTTTCAACAGCCGCAACTTAGACAGCGACCTGCAGAATTATGAAAAAGTCGGAGAGCCCATGGTTTCGCTCTCGGCCAAAACGGCGCTGGGGAATTTCACGCTTTATCACATGCCAACATTCACCCAGCCCATCTTGCCCTCGCCGTCATCGAGGCTCTCTTTCTCGCCAGGCCAAGAGTTTGCCGTAAGCCGCTTGGATGCTACGGGCAAAATCACCGACCGCTGGTTTGCACCTCAGTTCGGACTGAGATGGCGCTATGCTTTTGATAACGCCGACATCTCTCTTCACGGCATTCATCACCAAGACCGCAGCCAACCCTCGGTGATTCTCATCGACAACGCGCCCTCGGCTCTCTTTCAAACGGTTACCCAAGTTGGCGGCACCTACCAGCATGTTGTGGATGCCTTCATTCTTAAAGTCGAAGCAGCTTGGCGAATCTTTCATAAACCGAGCGAAGAC
>CAZZDT010000494.1:0-4010 GCA_964652435.1 uncultured Bdellovibrionales bacterium | reverse complement strand
ACGGAGTACTGCCATGTTGATGAATTTAAGAATTAGAGATTTTGCCATCATTGATTGTGCCGAGGTTGAATTTACCTCGGGGTTTACTGTTGTGACCGGTGAGACAGGCGCAGGTAAATCCATACTTGTGGATGCGCTGATGCTCGCCCTTGGGGCGCGGGCGAACAACGAGGTTGTCCGAACGGGCTCAGACACCGCACGTGTAGAAGCGCTCTTCGATATTCAGAAGCATCCTGTTGTCCGAGCGCGGCTTGAGCAAAGGGAACTGGTTGGTGATGATCCGGGATTGCTCTTGATCTCCAGGGTCATTGGCCGAAAAGGCCGGAATAAAGTGCTGCTGAACGGCCATCTTTCGACAGTGGCGACACTTTCGGAAATCGTCCGTGGTTTGGTAGATATCAGCGGTCAGCATGAGCAACAGAGCCTGCTGCTAACCGAAACCCATATAGAGATCCTGGATGCCTACGGTCAGCTCGATGGGGCCAAATCTAGATATGGTCTCTCATATGATGCCTATCGCCGCTTAAAGAAAGAGTTATCTGAGCTTAAGGCTCGCGAGGATGCAGACATACAACAGGTTGATTTTTTAAAGTTTCAGCTGGAAGAAATTGATCGAGTGGCGCCCGTTCACGGCGAAGATGATGCGCTTGAGATCGAGCAAATGCGTCTAGCGAACGCCGAGAAGCTTCAAGGTGCGGCGAGCCTGGCCGAATGCTTGCTTTATTCCGAAAACGGATCTGCTTTTGACAAGCTTGGAAAATCTATCGCGGAGGTAGAGTCCATTGCTGACATCGAAGAGTCGTTGGCGGCTACCATCGAAACGCTGGAAAGCGCACGTACCGAAATTGAGGAAGCGGCCCGAACGTTGTCCCAGTATGCCCACAGGATCGAGGTAGACCCAGAACGCCTGGAGCAAGTGGAGGAGCGGCAGGCCGCACTTCGTCGGCTCTGCAAGAAGTATGGGGGCTCTGTTCAGGATGTCTTGGAGCGGCAGGAGCAGATGCGGGCCGAACTGTTGGCAATGGACTCGTCAGAAGAGCGCATCGACGCCATGACCGCTGAGTTAAAGGTTCTTGAGACCAAAGCTAGAAAAGAGGCAAAGAAGCTTTCGAAAGCCCGCGAAAAAGCGGCTCTTAGTCTCCGGGCTGCGATTGAAGCGGAGCTCGCGGATATGGAGCTGGGGCGTGCTCAGTTTCTGCCTTTACTGGAGCGGAACAACGTCGATGGTGAAGTGATCCTAGGGCCTCAAGGCATCGATGTTCTTGAGTTCATGTGGAGCGCAAATCCTGGTGAGACGCCTCGGAGTCTCGCGAAAATTGCGAGCGGCGGCGAACTTTCAAGGGTTATGTTGGCGGTTAAGCGGGTGTTGTGTCTCCATGATTTGGTTTCCCTTTATGTCTTCGATGAAGTCGATACCGGCTTGGGTGGCAAAGCGGCTGATAGCATCGGTAAAAAAATAAAAGCTGTGGCGAAGGGCCATCAAGCGATTACCATCACGCATTTGGCCCCCATCGCGGCACGTGCAGACCAGCATTTGTTGGTAAGCAAACATACCGACGGGAAACGAACGGTTAGTGATATCCGACTCCTGAAAAAGAAGGACAGGGCGGACGAAATTGCCCGTATGATTGATGGAGCCGAGATAACTGGCGCTACCCGGTTGGCAGCGGAGAAGATGCTGGAGCGGTCAGCCTTGGGCTCAGCCGCCGGGTAATTCGGCCATTGCGAGGGTTGAGTATCCCGCATCCACGAAAAGCGTTTGGCCTGTAATATTTCTAGATAGGTCTGAAGCCAGGAATGCCGCAAGATCTGCAACATCACTTTGCGTAATAGAGCACCTTAGTGGGGCGACGGCTTCATAGACCTCCAGCATTTTGTCAAAGCCTGCGATTTGTGAAGCGGCAAGAGTGCGAATTGGGCCAGCGCTGATAGCGTTTACCCGCACCCCGTCGGGCCCTACGTCAGAGGCCAGTTCGCGAACGACCGCTTCAAGCGCTGCTTTCGCAACGCCCATAAGCTTGTAGTTGGCAACCACCCGTTGGCCGCCCAGATAGGTCATGGTCATTACAGAGGCTCCGCGGGTTAAGCGAGGCCGTGCTTTCCGCACGAGGGGCAGTACTGAGTAGCTGGACGTTACAAGTGCTTCGGCGAAATGAGCCTGTGACACACCACTGATCGGCTGCGCAAAGGTTTCAGGATTAGCGTACGCAATGGAGTGAACGAGGATATCGATATCGTTGTCGTACGCGGCGAAAAAGTTATCCAGTTCCTCTTCGTTGGTCACATCGCAACGCTCATAAAAATCCACTGGAATCTCACCGCCGCGAACCAGCTGCAAGATTCTACTCTTGAATCTTTGTTGGTACCCAAGCGAGATTGACGCTCCCGCCGCGTGGAGTTGTTTAGCAATGGCCCATGCGATTGATTCTTCGCTGGCCACGCCAAAAATCAGTGCTCTTTTACCTTTTAAATTTAACATGGGCTTGGCCATAACAGGCCCTTTGACCTTGAATCAAGCCTCTTTGGTCGTGTTCGGGTTCAAAAAATGATCAATGATTTCAGAAGGATAAAATGAATTGCGCCTCACTTTGAGCTACGCAGTGAATGGGTCGAAATCGAGGCAAGTGGCACCAATCCTACGCACCTCGTGGGCGGTACGGTGCCGGCAGGGGATACGGGCGACCGAGCCTGGAGGCATTGAGAATTGATTGAGCATCAAAAGTTGTTGCTTAAAGGGTGAGAGCAGTCCACTTGACCGAATCTAGGTTCCCCGACATGATGTCAGTCCGCCGTTCATCGGTGGAATTACGTCGCTTCTTGGGAAATTCTATTGGAATAGAGTATTCATTTTGATTGTTGAAGTAGCAGCTAAAAGTGATGTTGGACGTGTCCGACAGGAGAATGAAGATTCTTTTCTTGTGGAAGAAAGCGTAGGTCTCTACGTGGTCGCCGATGGTATGGGTGGGCATGTTGGCGGTAAAAAGGCCTCCAGCTTGGCTGTTCAGACCCTGAGCGAGTACGTTGGCCGGTACGCGGATAAACTTCGCGAGGGCGCGGCGGTGACCCCAATCGAGAGTTCGCCCGTTCCGAGGATGCTGGCGGGAGCGGTTCGCGAGGCTTGCGCAGTTATTTTCGATGCTGCGCAAAAAAGCCGAGAATTGCAGGGCATGGGCACCACCGTTACGGTGTTGTTGATTATGAACGACCGAGCTTTCATTGGTCACGTGGGCGACTCGCGATGCTATCTGCAACGAGGCCCTCGGATCATCCAGTTAACCGACGACCACTCATTGGTGAACGAACAGATTAAGGCGGGGCTCATCACGCGAGAGCAGGCCGCTGTTAGCGGTTTGAAGAATATCATTACTCGCTCCGTGGGCTTTGAGCGGGATGTGGCGGTCGATACCTTTGCTCTCCCGGTTCAAACCGGTGATAGGTTCCTGGTTTGCTCAGACGGCTTATGCAATTTGGTCGACGACATGGAAATGGGCGAGGCATTGATTCAGCATGAGCTGCAAGTAGCTTCGGAATCATTAGTGAATTTGGCGAACCGACGGGGTGGAGACGACAATATTACGGTTGTTTGCCTGAAGGTACTGGAAGCGGGCGGATGATCTTTGTAATCTATAAGGGAACGCTGGGTTGGATTGCACATTGCAATCACCGGTGTTAGAAGGCGCCCGTGACGAAAAAAGTCTATACAATTATGGTGGTTCCGGAAGATTCGGCCCAAATCCGCCGCTTCAAGGTTGCTCATCGGACACTCCTTAAAGCTGGTCTTGCCGGTGTATTGCTTCTCGGCACCCTTTGCTTCGGTATCGTGAACTACGTCTTTGTTATGAACCAAAGCAGCGAGAACCGCTCCTTAAAGAACGAAAACGTCCTTCTACAAACCCGTTTGAGGCTCGCCCAGGATGAGATCAATCGAGTTGACGACCAGCTTGAGCGGATTGGTCAATTTGCCCAGCGTTTAAGAACCATCACTCAGTTGAACGACCCCGATAGAAAAT
>CAZZDT010000493.1:0-4012 GCA_964652435.1 uncultured Bdellovibrionales bacterium | reverse complement strand
CCTGGATGGTCTTGCCCTGGGAGGATTTGTCGCGGTGGTTACGCTTACCATTGCCGGTATCCTGCTGACATTCATTCTTGGCCTCGGCGGCGCTCTGCTCAAAAGCTTGCCCACACCTACGGTGGTACCAAAGTCATTCACTCCCGACTTCTCTCAAGTTCAGCAAGCTCTAAGTTCCAATCCTCTCTTTGTTCAGCTCAGTGAGAAAGCCATCGGAGAGCTTGCAAACCAAGCTTCAGCCTTTAACTTTGTAAAAGGTGACACCATCATTAAAGAAGGTGATTGGGGTGAATCTTTCTACATGCTTAACGAAGGTGATGTAGAAATTATCCACACAGCCCCCAGCGGTGTCGAAACCACAGTAGCAACACTTCATACTGGCGACAGTTTTGGTGAGATGGCTCTGGTAGCATCAGAGCCGAGAAATGCCACGGTTCGAGCTCTTGGTAATGTCTCGGTTTGCAAAGTGGGACGTACCGCGTTTCTTGCAGCACTGGAGAATGCCAATCTCGACCACGCCAAAATAACCACCACACTTCGCTCAACGAGCGTTCTGAGACAATCCGAACTCTTCAGAGGATTGTCCCCTTGCTCTCTCAACAAACTCCTCTCCCTCTGCAACCGACAAAAAGTAGCAGAAGGAGAAGTTCTGGCCAAAGAAGGTGAAGATGGAGACCATTTCTTCATCATTGAGTCGGGCAGCGTAGATGTGAATCAGCAAGGCCAAAACGAACCCGTAGCCACTTTAGGGGCCGGTGATTTCTTCGGTGAGATAGCCCTCTTGGCCAATGTTCCGCGAACAGCAACAGTCACCACCACCCAAGAGAGTGTACTGCTCACTCTGAATCGAAAAGATTTTAAAGACGTCATGGTCCACGACTTCTTGGCCGGCATAAGGCTTGAGAAGGTCGCTCAAGAACGAGCGAAAGGAGTAAGAGCATGATTAGTACGCTCATGAAACTTACTCCCCTGCTCGCCGCCGGTGTCGCCATCAGTGGCGGCAGTGAAGAGCTGCAAAAACTCGGAACAGAAATGATCAATGTGGCTAAGGTCATTAAGACCACCTCGGAAATGGAGGATATAGCCAAAGGCATTTACATCGATCTTCAATTTGACGAAGGCATTCCAGAAGATATCGTCGCTTACGCCCGAGACAATATGGACAGCACCAAAGGGCTCGATACCGGCTTGGATGCATGGGGGAATGAGTGGAGACTCTATGTTGAAGATGACTCCTACTTTGTTCAATCCTGCGGCATCGATGGACTCTGTGGCACGATGGATGACTATTTTGAAATCATCGTAGACAACAAAGGTCGGCGTCGAGGCAAAAAAGCGATGAACGCCTATGACCCAGAGGCAGCCATGAAAGAGTTGATTGAGCGAAAACAAGGTATCGATGAACGCATGCTCAAAAAGCTTGAGGAAGAGGTAGAAAAATACAAGGCCTTACAAGGAGCTGAATAGAGCCTCACAGGCCATTTAAATCCCGAAAAAAATCAACTCCAACGAAAATCAGTTGAGATAAACGCCACTTTTTTTCACCCACCGTGAAGACCTTTCATTTGGTCTGAAAATTTCACACCTGAACAAGCCATTTTTTCTTTTCGAAAACATTGAGCCAGACCATTTGCATTTGTCATTCAAGCCTACCTTCCGCTATATCGCGAGCTATTAACCACCGACCGCAACTCGGTGCTTTACCCGGAGTCATCGCAATAATGGTAGAAGCAAACACCCATTTAAACACCTCGAAACAATGGGTAGGAAATCCAGTTGAACTATCCGAGGGTAAAGCCATCGTTGAATTGGAAACCCAAGAGGCTATGGCCGTAGACGAGCACCGTCTTGTACACGGAGGTTTCGTTTTCGGACTTGCAGATTATGCAGCCATGCTGGCCATCAATCACCCAAATGTCGTTCTCGGTGGTTCTTCTAATCGTTTCTTAAAGCCCGTAGTAGCAGGTGAAAAAGTCATTGCTACCGCTACGCTTGCTCGAGAAGAAGGTAAAAAGAAAATTGTCGAGGTAACCGTAGAGCGCGGTGAAGAAACAGTTTTCACAGGAGAGTTTATTTGCTTCATCCCTGAAAAACACGTCTTGTCTTAAATCGAATCAAAAGGAGTTAGCCATGAACGGTGGAACAATTATTGGAGAGGTTCTAAGAAAACATGGAGTGGAATTTATTTTCACGCTCTGCGGCGGTCACATCTCCCCTATTTTGGTTGGCAGCGATAAAGCTGGCATCAAGGTGGTGGATGTTCGAGACGAGAAAAACGCTGTCTTTGCGGCCGATGCGGTTGCAAGAATGACCGGTGTTCCAGGAATAGCCGCGGTCACCGCAGGGCCGGGCTTAACCAACACCATCACCGCCATTAAAAATGCTCAAATGGCTCAATCACCTCTGATTGTTTTTGGTGGAGCAACCGCAACAGTTCTAAAAGGCCGTGGCTCCCTACAAGACATCGACCAAATGAGCCTGATGGCTCCCCACGTTAAATGGGCTACCAGTCTCAAGGCGGTTAAAGACATTGCCCCTACCCTCGAACGCGCATTCCGAATTTCCCAGGCCGGAGTTCCAGGACCTGTCTTTATCGAAGTACCGGTTGATTTACTTTACGACGAAGCCACTGTTCGCGAGTGGTACATGAAAGAAACTGGAGTCGATAAAAGTAAAGCCATGGGTGCAAAGCTTCTTAAGCTCTATCTCAATCGCCACCTCGGACAAATCTTCGGCGGAGCAGAAAAAGTAAAATTCGGTGAGCCCATCGATTCCGACGTCCCCGATTTAGATATGGACCAGCTCAAAGAAGCAGCTGAGATTCTTAACGGAGCGCAGCGACCGGTGCTTGTTCTCGGCAGCCAAACAATGCTTCAGGCACAAGAAGCCCACGCCATCGCATCGGCTGTAAGGTCACTGGGCATCCCTACCTTCCTCGGGGGAATGGCACGAGGACTGCTTGGCTCAGAAAGCGATATTCAATTTAAGCATAAGCGAAGCGCTGCTCTAAAAGAGGCAGACGTTGTGATTGTGGCTGGCTTTCCTTTTGACTTCCGTCTTGGTTACGGCCGCTCCATCAACAGCAAAGCAACTTTAATCGCCGCCAACCGAAGTGCACTGGAGCTACGTAAAAACCGTCGCCCATCGCTGGCCATTCGATGTGATGCCGGACGATTCATCCAAGCACTCGCCGACAACACTCCCAGACCTTACGGACGTTGGGACAGCTGGATTGATGAGTGTCGTCAGCGTGAAGATGCCCGCAACAACGAAATTGCAGACCAAGCTAAACTCCCCGCCAGCGAATACATCAACCCTCTTCTTCTCTGTAAGCACATTGAAGAAGTCATGGATGACGACAGCGTGATGGTTGTGGATGGCGGAGATTTTGTCGCCACGGCAGCCTATATCTGCAAACCCCGCTCTCCATTGTCGTGGTTGGATCCAGGTGTTTTCGGAACACTCGGTGTTGGCGGTGGCTTTGCTGTGGGCGCAGCGCTCTGCCGGCCCAAAGCCGAAACATGGATCATCTGGGGCGATGGCTCAGCCGCTTACAGCCTCTCAGAATTTGATACGTGCGTAAGACATGGCCTTCCGGTGATAGCGGTGGTGGGTACCGATGCCTCGTGGCAACAAATCGCACGAGAGCAAGTGGAGATTCTTGGTACTCCACTTGGGACCGAGCTACGGCGCACCGATTATCATAAAGTGGCCGAAGGCTATGGCGGTAAGGGACTTCTTCTAGATGATCCCGAAAAAATTCCACAGGTTCTCGCCAAAGCGAAAAAGCTGGCCGCGAAAGGACATCCGGTCCTGATCAACGCGCAAATCGGCGCTACAGATTTCCGTAAAGGTTCTATTTCAATGTAATGGGGTTGGGTCGGTTCTACCGGCCCGCCAATCAAGTCTGAAAAGAGCTGCCGCAACCGCAGGAGCGAACGATATTCGGGTTCTCGAATTTGAAACCTGAGCCCGTAAGTGAGTCCACGTAATCAATAATCGTTCCGTTAAG
>CAZZDT010000492.1:0-4021 GCA_964652435.1 uncultured Bdellovibrionales bacterium | reverse complement strand
TGGGTGGTACCGTCCTGGGAAGAGGACTTCGTTACCCCTGATGACACCCATGCCATTGTCATCGATCCCGGAATGGCATTTGGAACGGGTCATCATGCCACCACCGCTCTATGCCTTGAGGCACTCGAACAAGTCATGAACCAAGGTCCTGTATCTAGCTTACTCGACGTAGGATGCGGTTCCGGGATCTTAAGCATCGGTGCGGGCATGTTGGGAGCAGAGAACATCGATGCCATCGATGTTGATCCCAAAGCGGTTGAGGTCACTCAAGAAAACTCAATCATTAACAAATTAAGTAACATCCAAGCTTCGACAACGCCGATTCAAGAAATCTCAAAACAATACAATGTGGTCGTTGCCAATATCCTAGCCAACATTCTCATTCGCTTAGCGCCCGGCATTGTGCAGACAGTCGGCGATTCATCTACGCTCATCCTCAGCGGCATACCATTTCACCAAATTGAAGAAGTTCAAGAGACCTTCAACAAGGCCCACGAGGAAAAATGGGGTCGTCAATTACCGGTGCCCACGCTCACTCAAGAAGGCGAATGGGCATGCCTGGTTTACAACAACGCTTAAGACTTTTTGATGGCGCTCTTGCTGCGCCTCTTGCGTCGCTGTTTCTGCTTACGGGCTTTATCGGCCGCCTTATCGCGACGGGTTTTTTGTCCCAATATTTCGGACTCATATCGGTCCGCTAATTCACGCCTTGCAAAAAAGCGATTGTTGGCCTGACTGCGAGACTTCTGGCACTTAACCTCAAGCCCAGAAGGCCCATGTTTAAGGTAGACTGCGGAGGCTGTCTTATTTACCTTTTGCCCTCCACTTCCGCTCCCACGAACGAATCGCTCTTCAAAGTCCGCCTCATTTAAACCCAGTGTTTCAAGCCGTCTGCGCAGACTTTCTTGTTTTTCTTGGCTTATTGGCGCTTCCACTTCGAGGTCCTTTCTCTCACGTACGCGGGAGGCTAAAGATGCCCTAAATTCTCCTAAAGGAAAAACCCTCCAAGACGATGTATCCTATGTAAGCACAAGAGATTGAGCTTACGAAAGAACACTCATGGAAATCCCATCCATACATTCCACCCAGCTTTATACCCAGGCGGCGCGCGAGCGCCGTGCTGGGGTAAAGTTTACGCAAACCGTACCCCAAGAATCAGCGAGAGATACCGTGCAGATTTCAGATAAGGCTCAACAACGCTGGAAAGCATTAGACACCCTCAATCATCTACTGGATCTAGACAAGCAAAAGGGTGCTATTTTGTCTCTCCATTCCGCGGAAGCTGTGGGCAAAATGCTCCAAACGCTAACCAACCGTGGCATCATTGGTTTTGAAACCGGCAAAATTGGTCATGAAAACGGCACCCGCTTCGCGGCAACCGTCATAGGATTGGGACGTTAAGTCCTCTGCGACTCTCGCCTTAAGAACCAAACCAGAAACAGGCCGGACAAGCACACCAGCACACAGGGCACGAGTCCGGTGATCAGCGGATGCCCCACCAACCAATCAGGTGGTGTCTTACGGGTGGTTCCCATCTGCACCAATCGCAATACGAAGACCCAACCACCATGCAAACCGATGGCCAGAAAAAGAGAGCGGGTCTTAATTGTCGCATAGGCCAATACCACACCAACCAAAAAGAGCGTTAAGAGCCCCCCCACCAAAAGCCTTGGCTCTTTAAACTGCCAAAACGAATACGACAGTACCTCAAATCCGGTCCACCAATGGATTTCGCCTTCCCAATGTTTGACCGATGCATGGGGCTTGATGAAATGCAGGACCGCAAAGAAGATCGACAAGACTATGGTAGCTACTTTGGACGACAAATGCCGAAGCATCACCCCCAAAAGCGCACCTCTAAAGAAAAACTCCTCAATCAAAGCTACTGCCACGGCGGTGGCCGCGGCCGATAAAAACCAAAGGGGTGAGATCTTGGGCAAGATTTCGAGACGCTCGGAAAAAACCAACCAAGTGGAGACACCGAAAAGCCCTAACGCGCCCAATAAGGCTCCGACCACAAGATGCCTTCGGGCGAAGGGGTTCTTCTCTAGGCCAATGGCACTCATTCCGTTTAGCCCCAAAGATTTCAAGAATGGCCATAGACCGATCAGGGCTGCAATCAGCACACCCCGGTTTAAGTACTTAGGAAACCGAAACTTTTTAAGGGCGGGAATGAGATCGGTCTCAATTGCCCACTGGCCAGCTTCGTAGAGCGGCACGGAAATCAACGAGCCTGCCACGACCACAAAAACGAGATAAGCCATTAATTTTAAAATTACTGCCACATTGACTACCTTCGAAGATGGCTCCGTATTTATCCCTACTTTCCTTGATAAGCACGATAAAATCTTCGTCCTCGACATTATCACGGTGAGCCATTAAGAACCGGAGCATGCGACTCGTCCGGATTATCATTACTTACCTTGTTTTTCCTTGGTTGAGTCCCTTTCTCCTCTTGAATACTCGCTTAAGGAACGGCTTCTGGCAGCGGTTCGGCTTTGGAATAGCCAGCCCGCAAAATGGTGGCCCCCATATCTGGCTTCATGGCGCATCCGCAGGCGATATCCTGGCGCTCGTCACTACGGCCCGATCTATCCGAACCCATACCCCCGACGCTATTCTTACCATCACCGCCATGACTGACAGTGGTTTCAGCGTTGCCAGCCGACACAAAGACCTTTTTAACCAAGTTCGGTATTTTCCCTGGGACCTCCCGGGCTCAGTTCGCCGAACTTTGCAAAACCTCAAACCCGACGCCATTGTTTTGGAGTATGCTGAATTATGGCCAGAGCTTATGCATCAAGCCAGGCAAGCGGGCGTTCGCCTCATCCTTCATAATGGTCGTTTTTCAAGAGAACGGTTTGAAGGCTATCACAAACTATTTCGTTTCACGGGTAACCTTGTGGAGCAGCTTGACTTGCTTTTGATGCGCGACGCAGCCGAGCAGAAACGAGCCTTAGCCCTTGGAGCAGCCCCCGAAAAAATACACGTCACTGGGAATACGAAATTTGACCAACTCCAGACAGTCCAAGAATCCAGAGACAATCACGCATTTAAAGACAGTATTCACTTCCAGGATGATGGAGCCCCCATACTGGTCGCGGGCAGCACCCACGACGGAGAAGAAGCCATTCTTTTGGATAGCCTTATGAGGTTAAGGACGAAATTCCCCACACTGCGACTTATCATAGCCCCACGCTATCTGGAGAAACTTCCAAAAATCCAAGAGTTGGTCGCCCAATACGATTTAAAAGTATCGTTTCGAACACAAGCAAATCCAGGCTGGGATGTACTCATCTTAGATACCGTGGGCGAACTCAGCTTGGCCTACGCGCTTAGCACTTTGGTATTCGTGGGCGGAAGCATCAACGACCGTGGCGGCCACAACATCATTGAGCCCGCACTTTACGAACGCCCCGTCATCTTCGGTCCCTATATGAGCAATGTGGAGGATTCCGTGCAAATCTTACTGGGACGAGGTGGGCTCCAGGTCTCGGGTCCCGAGCAATTGGAAAGAATACTGGATGAATTGCTGAGTCATCCCGAGCAAGCTCAGGACTTAGGCTTAAAGGCTGGCGCCCAAGCACGTTCAGTTCAAGGCGCTGCTCAAAGAAACACAAAAGCGATTATGGATTTACTCAGTTAACGCCAGCCACCCACATACGCTATCCAAGACTGCTCTTCTTCAGCAGTATCGGCCAAAACAAAATCACCATCGCCCTCACCGTCTTCGGTAGCGCCTTCCCAATAAACTTCTACTCGGGAAAAACCAGCCTCTGTCATCAAGTCTTGGAGTTCAGGGAGCGACCACATGCGCCAATCATAGGTGAACGCCTTCTTGAGCTTGCTGCCATCTTCAAACTCAAAATGAATATGGCGAATCGCCTGATTGGTAATGGCACAAAGAGGCCGCTGGTCCCAAACATAGGTAAAACCATCGAACTCTTTACGTTCCTTCATGGACTCGCCCATTTCGGTACCGCCGTGGTTTAGTTGGATACTGCCGTCCTGGTAGATAAGG
>CAZZDT010000491.1:0-4028 GCA_964652435.1 uncultured Bdellovibrionales bacterium | reverse complement strand
TCCACGTGAGTCGCGGCTTGCGGGTTCAAAAGGTTGGCCAAACTCAATTCGCGTTCCTGACTCAGGCCATCAAGATAAAGCTCTTCAACCCCATGACGAACCGAAGGATGGAGATTCCAGTTATCTAAAGCCTCCCCAATCGCTTCGAGCGTATCGCCCAACTCCAGGGTAGCCGAACGCTTTAGAAGCGCGTCGAGCTGAGACTGAGCTTGCGCAAATGTCTCCTCACTGAAATCTGGCAGTGGTGCTGCCTCACCATAACAGATGTGGCCATTGGCGGTGGTGGCACGAAGCACTAAACCTTCTCGATGTCGCAGCTCTCCATTCGCGCTTCTTAATTTGCGCGTTAAGCCGTAGCGATACGGCTTCATTTGGAGATCGCAAAGCTTCACAGGTTCACTCCAATGGCGAAAAGAGCTGAATAGATGAGTCCGAGCTGAGCGGTCGCGCCCAGAAGCGGATTCAAGGCGGCCCCATCGGTTTTCATCACTTGACCGATTCGGCGGCTTGCTAAAGGCGCGCTCAAAAGCGGCAAGAGCCAGCCCATGGGTGCTTGCTCTAAAGCAACCATCATCAATGGCAAAGCGTAAGCTGTTCCAACTAAAAAGAGATATTCACCTCGAGTAAAACGCTCACCAAATCGAACGGCCCAAGTCTTCTTGCCCGCCAAAACATCTGTTTTGCGGTCCCTTAAGTTGTTAACAACGAGGATAGCCGTCGTAAGAAGTCCCACAGGAATCGAAATCCAAAATGCGTTCCACGAGAGTTGCTGGCACTGAACGTAATATGTGCCGCAAACAGCCACCGGTCCAAAAAAGACCAAAACGAAAATATCACCCAGCCCCACGTAAGCCAGTGGTGCAGGACCGCCGGTGTACAAAACACCACACAGGATGCTGATTATTCCTAAAAAGAGAATAGGAAGTCCGCCGTGAACCATTAAATAAACACCGGTCGCGAATGCTAAAGCGAATGTGATGATTGTTGCTCGAGCAACATCTTTGGGAGCAATCCAGCCGCGCTGGGTCACTCGGATTGGGCCCAACCGATCTGCAGTGTCAGCACCCTTCTTAAAATCGAAATAATCATTGGCCAAGTTCGTTCCGATTTGAATCAGAAGTGCTCCCAGAAGTGCCGCCAAAACCGGCACCCAGGAAAACAATCCTTCGGATTGAGCAGCCGCTGCCCCGAGGACTACCGGCGCCACCGCAGCCGGCAGAGTTGCTGGTCGAATCGCTTGTAACCAAATCGAGAATACGCCTGGTTTCGATGAAGGGGTTTGCATGGTTGCACTTGTCATAGCCACTCTCTTTCCAGTGCCTCTTCCACTTCTCGCCATAGACGACGGTGCGCCTCGGTATTGAGTTTGCGATCGGTGGGAACAACGATGACCCCTAACCCTGGTCGCTCTAGTTCTTCACTCAATAAATCTGTCACCGATTGCAGGTCATCAGCTTGGTAAGCACGAACGCCCGCCGCCCGACTCATGGCCACTAAGTCTTGTTGGTGAGGTGTAATAAAATTGCGTTCAAAAGCTTCGGGGTGTTTCGCGATAGGCAAATGCTCAAAAATACCACCACCTCGGTTATCCACCACCACAATCGTTAACGGATTGGTTTGATGCGTCGCCGCATGCAGAGCACCTACGTCATGTAAAAATGTTAAGTCCCCGCACAATAAAACGGACGGTAAAGTGCTGGCTTCAGCTTCTCCGAGCAAAGAAGAAATGGCACCGTCAATGCCATTGGCACCGCGATGATGAACCACCGTGGTATTCTCAGGAAAAGATTTTACCATAGCATCAAGGTCTCGGATCGGCATGCTGTTGGAGACATGCAGAAGGCTCTTCTCTGGCAGTGCCTCCACAACCTTGCGAGCAATCGCGCCCTCCCAAAACACCTCTTCAGAAACCTCTGTAATTTTTGTCTCCGCAACCTTCGCCGCTTGTTCCCAGCGCGTAAGCCAACTTGGGTCCACATCGTTTTTGAAAGCTGCATCCACTAAGTCAGTAAAAACGTCCAGAGCACGTGCATGGATGATATTCGTCACCACTGCATCCGGATCATGCCAACCAGGATTCGCTTCGATGACAAATGTGGAATGAGCATGCTTGGCTGCCCACAAACGCACCACCTTTGAAGTGGGCGTTTTTCCAAATCGTAAGACAAATTCCGGAGCTAAATCCTGCGAAACCTTTTCACTGCGCAAGATAACGTCGGCGGGTGCAATCAACTCATCACACTGGCTTAATCGAGCTCTGATGCCTGAGCCTGGCTCGGCAATGATAGGCCAGCCCAGTGCCGCGGCAAGGGTTTGAACCTTTTCGGCGAGAGCTCTTTCCCCTTCATCACAAGCTCCATCACGAGGTCCGGCGATGATGACGCCTCGCTTGTTTGCCCCTAGCGTTTTACGCAACGACTCAAGCTGGTTTTCGCAAAGCCTGCGGTGCGTATGCATGACCTGAGGCACAGACGGTAATTCAAAGTCTGGAACAGACTCCTGCGCGGTCCACAAAGGCTCACGAAACGGCAGATTTAAATGCACAGGACCAGCATCGTAACCACAAGCGGCATCCACAGCTCTTAGAGCACAAGCCGCCACCCAAGCATCAGAAGGTCCTTCCATTGTCGGCGCACCCATATCTGTGTAGAGCCTTGTATAATTTCCGAATAGCTTGCTTTGGTCGATGGTTTGTAGAGAGCCCACCCCGCGCAACTCTTGAGGACGATCTGCACTCAAAACCAGCAGTGGCACATGACTTTGAGCTGCTTCAATCACTGCCGGAAAATAATGAGCCGCGGCCGTTCCCGATGTACAAATTAAGGCTGCAGGCACACCTCGCAACCGCCCCAAACCCAATGCAAAAAATCCAGCACTTCGCTCATCCAGCATTCGGTGGATGGACACAGTATCGTTGCCTCGCTTCGCCACTAACCATTCAAGAGCAAGAATAAGGGGCGTATTTCGAGATCCTGGCGAAACCACGAAATCTCGAACCCCAGAGGTTGCCAGCGAATGCAATAAAACTTGAGCACGCTTGATATTGGCCAGGCTTAAACTCACGCCTCACCTCGCCGCGCCAACATTAGATTTTGGCGAATCGCCAGAAGCTTCATGGCTGTTTCATCCCATTCCAACTCTGGACTTGAATCGGCTACAAGCCCTGCCCCGGCAAATGCCCAGGCCTTATTCGCACGGAGCATGGCGGAACGAATAGCAACCGCAAAAAGTGCTTCACCTTCCGTTGTAATCCACCCCACCAATCCGGCATACCAACCTCGGTCCAGCTCCTCGTTGGCCTCAAGCCAGTTTAAAGCCTCCAAAGTTGGGGCACCACCAACCGCCGGGGTTGGATGCATCCGCGCCAATAACTCCATAATCGTCCGTGGGCGATCGAGTTCTCCGTGAATACGCGTTTCGAGATGTTGAACATTTGAGAGGCGCAGTAAACTGGGCTCTTTGGCCACCTCCAAAGTTTGGGCGAGAGGCGTCAGAGCTTCGCAAATAGCATTGGTGACGACTTGGTGCTCGTGGCGATCCTTCGAACTGTTGAGAAGAGCCTGCCCAAGCTTAGCATCGCCATGCTCAGTTTCACCGCGCCGGGCCGTTCCCGCCAACGACACGGTTTCAACCTTCTCACCGTCAATCCGTAAAAAGAGTTCCGGCGTTGCACCTACAAACGATGACCCGTCAGGCTTACGAATCATAAATACTTTGCAATCCGGGTACCGGTCTCGCAGCGCTTGTAGCGTGTGAACAGGGGCAAACTCAGTTCCATCCGGTGCCTTGAGACTTTCAGCTCGGGCCAAGACAACCTTATTGAACTCTCCCGAACCAATTGCAGCCCGAGCCATTTCGACTTTCTCACACCAAGCCCGGCGGGCATCGTCTGCGTGATGAGATTCAGGGCTAAGCGAAGACACAACCTCCGACAATGCGTTGCGGCCGGCTCGTTCTTGTGCCCGCGATTCAAGGTCAGCCAAACGGCTTAACCCAGACAAAATACGCTCACGGATAGAATCAACGGA
>CAZZDT010000490.1:0-4028 GCA_964652435.1 uncultured Bdellovibrionales bacterium | reverse complement strand
TATTCCATTCTTGATGCCTGCAAGTTGCTGCTCAGAGTAAGCCTTACCAGTCACCTGGCTTAATAATGACTCGCGTATCGCCCCCACCACCGAGGCGTTTCGTCACCTTTTTCTTTCGTCCATCCGGACAGCTCACAACGACTTCGCAACTCCCTTTAGGAGCTGCCTTCTTGAAAAACGGCGCCACACCTAAGCTCACACCACCGACGGTCACTGTACAATCAGCAACACCTACCGGCATGACGCTGAGCTTGCCTCCCGAGCCTCCACAACCTCGGTCGGAACGTCGTGGCTGAGATTTCGGCTTCGAGACCACCGGCGCATTAGCGATTTTTTCATTTTGGACAATTTCATCAAGTTCAATCTTCCAATCAAAACTTGTCTTGCCCTTCAAATCAATGCGCTCACTCTGCTTACGATAGCCTTTAAGGTAGGCCTCCAAACGATGCGGTTCACTGCGAGAAACACCTTCAAGGGTTAAGGGAGAGACGCCTTTTTTCAAACCGTCCAACCAGACAATTGCACCCGGCGGATCTGTGACCACACGAACGGTCGCCACGGAGCCGGACGCTCTTGCTTCAGTGTCTTCCTTGAGAATAAAGCTTACAACCCTCAATTCTTGGCCATCATCAAAACGCTCAGTGCGCCGCTCTGGCCCGTACCCTTCTTTTTCTAGCTGCAAGACCAAAGGTACACTGCGATCGAGCTCTTTGATGGTAATGGGAGTTTCACCGCGCTCTTCGTTGTTCAAACGTACCTTTGCCCCAGGAGGTTCCGATACCACCTGCAAGGTTCCCAACAGAACCGGGGCCTGCTCGGGTAATGGATCCAACTCAATCGGAATATCGAACGGTCCACCGGCTGGGGCTTCAAACAAATAAGCTTTGTCCGCGTACCCCTTAGCCTTCACCCGAAGCTTATACATAACGCCTGCTTTGAGGCCTTCGTAAAGCAATGGAGAGCCTTGGCCAATGCTATCGCCATCCAGCCAAACCTCAACATCAGTGACCGGTGACGAGATCACTCGAATAGAACCGAGATCGCTATTGCTGCTGCCACTGAAAACCATCGCAAGAATCGACGCACAAAGAAGTACAGAGGCTCCGAGAACCACGAGTGGGCCTCGGCTCTTTCGTGACGCCGGTGGCTTTAAAACGCCAGTTGGAACGTCTTCCGCCGGAGCAAATACACCGGCACCAGCATCAACCAAGGCTGGAACCTCACCTGTTTTTCCAAGTTCGTCTTGAACCACCCCCGTAACACCGGCACCAACGCCCGTGGCTGTTTGAGGATCTTGAAAATCAAAACCAGCAAAAATCATGGTTTTGTCTTCGTCTTCAGTACCTACCCATGGTGTTGAAGCTGGAACGGGTGCGGCCGCAACGGGCTCTGCACCTGCCTTTGCTGGAGACTCAAAGTTCAGCCCTGCAGGTGCTGCTATGGCTGCAAATTCTTCCATTCGGCTGCGTTCGCGCTCGATTTCCTCGGCGTAATGACCGCTTAAATACTCGGCCAGTCGCTTCCCATTGTAGATGCTGTTGTTAACGATCAGGAATTGCTGAAGGTCATCGTGAAGTTCGCTGGCCCACTGATAACGTTCGTCTCGGTCTCGTGAGAGTGTCTTCAGTACAATGGCTTCCAATTCTTCTGGAATATCCGGATTGTGCATCCGAGGCGGTGGCACCTCCGCATTTCGTACCTTTTCTAGAGTCGTAAAATCGCTTTCACCCACGAAGAGCCGTTCACCGGTCAGCATTTCGTACATCAAAATACCAACCGCAAAAATATCAGAACGCCTGTCGATCGGTAATCCGCGCACCTGCTCAGGAGACATATAGGCAAACTTGCCCTTTAAAACCCCAGCTTGAGTTTTAGATGCTCGGTCTTCAGCTTTGGCAATTCCAAAGTCGGTAATTTTGACGTCACCTTCGTAGCCCACCAGGATATTTTGCGGGCTGACATCCCGGTGAATCAAATTCAACGGCCGGCCAGATGGGTCCGTGCGCCGGTGAGCATAGTCTAAACCTTCACATATCTTCGAAATGACAAATGCCGTGGTCGGCACAGGCACCGTTGTGGTCTCTTTGCGAAGTTTATCGAGCACCTGACGCATATCGCGGCCGGACACATATTCCATCGCGATATAAAATTGATTCTCGAACTTACCAAGCTCATAAATCTGAACCACATTTGCATGAGTAAGCTGCACAGCAATGCGTGCCTCATCCACAAACATGTTAATGAACTCATCATCTTCCGCCATATTGGGAAGAATGCGTTTGATTGCTAAAAAGCGTTCGAAGCCCTGCACACCGTAAGTTTTTGCCTTAAAAACTTCCGCCATACCGCCAATATTGATCCGCTCTAGAAGCAGATATTTGCCAAAAGGACTCGGATAATTCATTCGATAATTCTTAGAACCTGATCCCTACGCTTCAAAGGATTTCACAATCTACAACCCACTAGAATCAATTCATATCTCGCAACTGTGGCAAGAGCAAAAGTGAATATCCCCAACCCTCATCTTTTCAGCACATCGGTGTTGGACTTTCCGGTCGGAAAATGGCAATCGGTTAAAAGATGGACACCACGGACGATGCAACAAAGGCGCAGCTTGCCGCCCTGAATTACCTGAAAAAGGCTCCACTATCAGTTGGGCAGGTCCGCCAGCGCCTTTTAAACAGAGGTTTTAGCCCCTCAGGGACCGAGGAAGCCATCGAGCTGCTCACGGCCTCTGGCGACCTCAGTGATCGTAATCTTGCCCTAAGCCTGAGTGAAAAGGCCATCAACAATGGCCGAGGGCCCCGCTGGATAGAACAAGCCCTAAGCCGCCGCTTCTTTCTCGGTGAAGACATCGATTACTGCGTTGATTTCGCTCGTGCCAAGGCCGGTGATATCGCTCAGAACATCCTAAAACGACGATATGGCCCCGTAGCCCTTCAAGAACCAAACACCCGGCCTAAAGCTGCTCGATTTCTGCATGGGCGAGGGTTTGACGAAGACACCATTGAAGATGCCCTGGAGGCTGTGCTTCCCCCCATTCAATACTGAGGGCGGCGATTATTTCTCTTTAATCTCAAGACGGCCTTTTTTACCAATCATCACATGAGCCACAAGCTCCCCTGGAGCAATCTTGGCGCCTTGCTCAACGATACTGTGACTTAACTGCGATTCGCGACCTATCTGGACCTTAGAGCCCACAATAGCATACGGACCGATGGTGGCGTTGTCTCCAACACGGCAACCATCTCCCAAGAGAACCGGGGGAACAATATGGACGTCTTGTCCCAACTCCACGTCATCTCCCATGCGAACCACATCAGCCACCTCTTTTTTAGGTGCTAAGGAAAAACCACCCAAGGGATCCGCATGGGTCAGATTCATACCCTGATTTAGAGCCAACCAATTCACACCGAAATAGCGCTCTGGAGTCCCTGCATCAGCCCAAAATCCATCGGTCATATAAGACATCAGCTTTGAACCATTGGCCAATGCCTTGATGTAGCCGTAGCGAACAATGCACGTTTCAACATCAGGAGGAATAAAATCGAGAAATTCAGGCTCAAGAATCTGAACCCCGGTAAACATAACCGGCTTAAGGCCCTCTTGCAGTTCACCTTGTCCCAAGATTCGACCGATGCGCCCAGACTCATCGATTTCAATTTGACCATAATCTTGTTGGTCGTCACCTTGCCGAACCACCATTGTGGCCAGGGCTTCGGTTTCTCGGTGGTGCTCAATGGCCGCAGCTAAATCAACATCAATCAGCGTATCACTGTTTACAACCACGAAGGTTCCATCGTTAAGCTGGTCTCTCATCCGCCGAAGACCACCGCCGGTTCCCAGAATCTCTTCCTCAACGCTGTAAGTGATTTCAACACCGTAATCACTGCCATCACCCAAATAATCCTGACACTTGGATGCCAAATGGTGCACGTTGATAATGATTTCAGTAATCCCATGATGGGCAAGCAACTTAACCGCATAAGCAATCAAAGGAAGATTGCCCACGGGCAAGAGCGGTTTGG
>CAZZDT010000489.1:0-4030 GCA_964652435.1 uncultured Bdellovibrionales bacterium | reverse complement strand
ATACTGTATTGGGACTGACATCTAAGAGTCGCATCAGTGATTTTACAAATGTGCTCTTGCCACTGCCGATGGGTCCTACAACCCCAAGGGTTTGGCCCGGTTTGAGGCTGATATCAACGCTTTCCAAAACCTTTTGGGAATCGTAACTGAAATTTAAATCTTTGACCTCGAGAGAAGGCTCAAGAACATCGGCATCAAGCGGCCCCGACTTAATATCGGGCTCATAGTCCAAAATTTCATTCAATCGACTCATGGCCGCAGCCCCGCGCTTCCAGATAGAAAGCACCCAGCCTAGGGCTAGCGTTGGCCAAGTAAGCAAAGCCATGTATTCAATGATGGCAACCACATCTCCAAGAGACAGTTCTTGATCCACCACCAATTGGGCCCCGCTAAATACTCCCAGTAGGACCGTCAGACTTGAAAGGGTCATGACCATTCGGAACATGCCACTGCGAACCCAGGCCAAACGAACCGCAGCCGAGTAGTTTTCATCGTTTAAATGAGCGAACTGCTTCTCACGTTTAGACTCAAGACCAAACGAGCGGACCACGTGTGCACCGGCGAGGTTTTCCTGAACAAAGGCAGAGAGGTCCCCCATGCGTTCCTGCTGCTCACGGTTACGCATATAGAGCAGCTTGCCCAAGTAACGCATCAGGAGCAGTGCTGGCGGATAGACAGCCAGTATCACCATCGTAATTTGTGGAGAAATCATCCACATCAATGGGATCGCCACACTGTAACCGATGGTTGTATTGACCACGTTTAAAAGACCCGGTCCCAAAAGAAGACGAAGTTGGCCGAGGTCATTGGTCGCGCGGCTCATCAAATCACCGGTGGGGTGCTTTTGATAGAACCCTGCATCCTGATTGGTGAGATGAACAAAGAACTCATTTCGAAATGCCATCTCCACATCACGTGCAGAGAAGAAGATGGCAATCCGGCTTAAGGTTCGAAAAACGGCTCCCGAAATAGCAAGGCCAACCATTGCCCAAGCCAAGGCTTGCAAATAATCAACGCTCTCGCCGCTTTCGAGACCATTGATAATCATACGCATCAACTGCGGCATGCATTGGGCAACAGCATTTGTAAGCAAGAGCATTAAAATGCCCCAGCCAAATCGTTTCTTATGTCGCGCTGCGTGGACCCAGAGGCGTTTCATGACCCCTGATTCTTCTTGTTCAAAGCTCATCTAGCTGCCGAATCCTTGAATCGAAGGGATTGGGCAACCAAGGCGTTCAAACCATCCAGAACATATTCTCTCATAAATGGAGCTGTCTGGGTTTTTGCGTATCGAGCATCCACCATGCGAAGCGTTGCACGTTGAGACAACTGACTCGTCAACCAAACGCTTTTTTCAGGATCGACAAATGGGTCACGGGCACCATGAATCACATAAAGACGACCCGCTGGTCCTTTACCGGCTTCAATGGTCTGACAGATGGTATCGATATCAGGTTTAGCTTTATCGAGAGTTTTTAGTACGCCGCGCAGAGCTCTCGGGGAGTCAAGTCGCAGAGTTGTATGGTCTCCGTAATCAACGGCGACACGCTCTACCAGAGGAAGATGGCTGGCCCATTTGCGAACCGAGTTTTCAACACTGGATGTTGCACCCAACCAAGGTGATAGCAATACACCCGGAAGCCCTACTGGCATTTGCCGTCCATCAAGTTTTAATAAACCTGCATCGGAAAGGGTGAGCGCACCCAAGACCCCAGCGCTTGCTCCCAAAGCTTTTCCTGCCAAAATGACATTGGCGCCCGGAATCTCCCCATATTCACGTTCTTGTACAGTAGATGCCCAAGCCGAAACTGCAGCCAAGTCGCGAGCTACCCCAAAACCTCGATCGATCTCGGCGGCTTTTCCTTCGCTTTGTCCGGCCCATTGATGGTCAATCACCACAACATCAAAGCCTTCATGATTCATGGCCTGAATGGCATCATAATAATCACGCCCCGTTTCACCGAAGCGGGGAGACACAATGACCAATCGACCGTTGGCGGTTCCCAGGGGTTTGAATCGTTGCCAAAAAATCTCACGAGGAAATAAACGCACACCGTCTACAGAGCCACTGGCGGTGCAAAACCCTTCGGTAACCTCAAGAGGGCTTCGGCCCAACCGAGCCAATGCCACTGCTTTATGCACCGCAAAAAGGTCACCGTGACGCAACCGGCTTAAATCAAGAGCGGTGACGGGTTGGCCCCAAAAAGCCTCGCAATCGGCACGAAAGGCTAAAAGCTCACCCAAATCTTCAAAACTTCGAGTTGAGCGCTCACCCAATCGCTGCAGCGGTCCACTTAGCGCGGGGGCAGACTCTTTAAGACCTGCACCATCGGCCAAAGAAACCAAGTTAAGCTCAGTTCGAAGCGCCTGCATTTGCAAATCGGATCGCCATCGATTTTTTGAGAAAAACACCATTGATATTCTTTCTTACAACTTACCCGCCCGTCTTCGTACCTTAGAAAGGCATTTCATGCGAGTGGATCTAGAGCCAAGGTGCAATGAAGTTGGGTCAGCTCTAGCCCAAAAACAAGTGGTCTTATCTGTGGCGCTTGTTGCAGAGACTTCTTCTGAGTAAAATTTCCCTGTCAAATCAAGGGTTAGGCCCTTATAGACCCAGAATTGAACCAGACGACAAAATTTGATGGGTCACATGCGCTCGCATGTAAAACCCAAGGGGCAAGGACATCTGAACACCTTGAGGCCCCGGAACAATCGTTCGAACGGATGCATCAGAGGCTTTAGGCCTCACCTGAATGATTCTGCCTTCGCGGGCACTTAAGTTGCCGCCCCGCCCACTTCCAATCGCCCCCATGAGATCTTCCCAATCGTCTTGAAGCAGTTGCCACTGATTCTCACAGGGCTGCCAAACCACAGCCCGGCCAAAGCGGCGCTCTGGAAGAGGAGCGACTTTAGAAGAATCTAGGGCCAAGAAAAGAACATTTTTGAGCCTGCGGTGAAGCCTCGAGGTTTCCCATTCATCTCGATCTGCACTCTCCATATGGATGGAACAAATAAATGTAGACTCCGAAGGTTTCCCATCAGCCCGCAACGGAATGGTTTTCAATTCCACACCCAAATTTGGGAAATCCGGAAGCTCGCCCGCTTTAGGATCTGCTCCGAGGGCACGTTCAACCAATTGCCCAACAAAACCTTTGGAGCGAACATTGTCCGAGGGCACCAAAAATCCCAGCTCACCCGCCAACGCGCCCACTGAAAAACCCTCCAAAGCTTGGGCTCGCAGCAGGAGTTCTTCAACATTCAGAGGTTCCGGTTGTCGCCTTTGATCTCGACCTGAACCATCAGGAATTAAACGTGACTTCATCTTAGAGACATCATTATGCTAAAATGCCCACAGGAGCGAACATGTCTTTACTGAAAATAGCACAAATAGGTCATCCAATCTTACGTCAACCGGCACGGGCTTTGACCCCTGAGGAGATTCTCAGCCCGAAAACTCAACGTTTTATCGATGATATGGTGGAGACGATGCGAGACGCCAATGGTGCTGGCCTTGCGGCCAATCAGGTCTATACCCCCATTCAAATTTGCGTCATCGAGGTAAACGACAACCCGCGCTACCCCTACAAGCCTAAGATTCCCCTTGAAATCCTCATCAATCCCCAAATTACGACTCTTTCGGACGAAGAATTTGAGAACTACGAGGGCTGTCTCAGTGTCCCGAATCTTCGTGGCAAAGTGCGAAGAAACGCCGAGGTTCAAGTCGACTATATCGACCGTGAAGGAACGCCTCACCAAAAGGTGGTTCGAGGAATCACCGCGGGAACCTATCAGCATGAAATAGACCATCTGCTCGGCAAGGTATTTTTAGACCGTGTCTTTGATTCCAACTCACTTTGTACGTGGCAAGAATTTGATCGCCACTACCGGGATGACTTTGTCAAAGAAGCCGAAGCCGTCGTCAAAAAGTATGGCAGTTAACCCATGGCTTTGATTCCTCTCGAAGAGGCCGTTCGAACCATCACTTCAGAGCTGACTAACCTGGATGCTGAAGAGGTTCCCCTTCACGCAA
>CAZZDT010000488.1:0-4034 GCA_964652435.1 uncultured Bdellovibrionales bacterium | reverse complement strand
ATGATCCCCACAGAGTCTTGGGAATTACCGGCTGCATCCACATCACACCGGGCTTCGGTTTGAATTTGGCATTGGTTACCCGTCATTGGAACATAGGTCGTCGACCCAAGCCCCGACTCGCTCACACCGCGACAAATCAAGCAAATATTTTCAAGGCGGTTGTTTGTGTAATCCGTAGCGAAGCCGACCCCAAGCGTCCCCGCCGGGCACTGCTTGTCAGTCACCAGCGTTCCACCATCGCTGCCAAGCCATGGCAACACCGAACGTGTCGAGCAATCCGACGAACAACCATCACCATCTTGATTGTTGCCATCATCACACACTTCACCCAACTCAACGACGTTGTTGCCGCAAGTGGTTCTGACCAGTTCTACATCATCGATGTACCAGCCTTCGGCCAGCTCGCCGGTCTCCCAAAAACAATTACCACAATCCCAAATCCCCTTAAGTCCTACGCCCACACTTTGACCAGCGTATGCACTCAAATCCACTCGGACTGCATCGAATCCACCGGTGGCAAACCTACGGGAGCGACCTCCAAAAATCGATGTATCAGGATGGTCCTGGCAGGTGCCGCCAAGTCCAACCACTGCATAAATATCGGCGAGCTGCTCGGAGTAACCTCGTTCTGGTGTCAGAATGACTTCGGTACCGGCGACATTGACCACCACAACCCCACCATCGCCATTCGTACCAGGCAGTGAAGGAAAGTCTCCAAGGCAAGTGGTTTCATCTTCCCGGTCAAAATCGAAAAACTGACGGTAGGATAGCGTTAACTTCTGATTGGACCCCAACGACGGCAATGTGACCGTGTCATGAACAAGAACCGTCGAGCCACTTGGAAAAGCATTGTTTGAATCAGGAGACTCAGGGTAAGACAAGCGCCATGAGGTATTGCCCTCAAACACCCGTTCGGTAGAGGCCGCCCAGGTCATAACTTGTTGCTCCCCATTGGTCACGGTCTCCCAGCTCGTGGCCCCCGATTCAAAATCCTCAGCAAGAACTGTGTATCCATCATCACAATCATCAGGTCGCCCATCGTTGTCTGCATCGCCCTGAAAGGTCAGTGGATTAGGGTCCAACGTATCAACACAGTTATCGTTGTCATCATCGTTGTCTTGGTTGTTGCAAATGCCGTCGCTGTCGGTGTCGCCGGTTGCATCGTTGCCGATGCACAAGTCACAATCGTTGGCCACGTTGTCACCATCGCTGTCGCCGCTGGCGCTTAGTGGATTGAGATCTTCATCGTCATCACAACCATCGTTGTCATCGTCGTCATCAACGTCATTGCAAAAATCGTCATTGTCGTTATCGCCGGAGCTATCAACGCCCAAACACAGATCACAATCTTCTGCAATACCATCACCATCGGTATCCGTGCTGGCCAGCTGAGATGCCGCATCAATGGTATCGGGGCATCCGTCGTTATCATCATCTAAGTCCAAGTTGTTGCAGGTACCGTCACCATCGGTATCACCGGAAGAATCCTGCCCTGCACACACATCTTCGCTTTCGCAAATTCCGTCACCGTCGCTATCGTTCGGATTAGAACTTGGGCAGATGTCACAATCGTTGGCATCACCATCGCCATCACTGTCCGGACTAAAAGTCAGAGGCGCCGGATCGTTACCATCACTGCAGCCATCGTTATCGTCATCTCCATCTTGATCGTTGCAGGTGCCATCACCATCGGTATCACCCGTGTCATTGATGCCAACACATGCATCACAATCAAGTCCCAGCCCATCACCGTCAGCATCTGCGCTAAACACGGTCGGAGCAGAATCGTTTACGTCGAGGCAATTGTCATTGTCGTCATCATTGTCGAGGTCATTGCATGTGCCGTCGCTGTCAGAGTCACCGGTGAGGTCATCACCCACACAGATATCATTGGAGTCACAGCGGCCATCGCCGTCCGAATCATCATTTAAATCCAGTGGACAGGCATCACACGCATCGGGAATTCCATCGGTGTCGGTATCAACATTGTCGTCACCGGCCAGGCAAATATCCTCCGAGTCGCATACATCATCCAAGTCGCTGTCATTCCATGGGTCATAGGGACACTTGTCACATGCATTCGGGTACCCGTCTAAGTCGCTGTCGATAAGGTCATCACCGGTGCTACAAACATCACAGATATCTGGAACCGTATCGCCATCAGAGTCGTCGCCCATCAAATCATTTTGACCTGGGCACCGGTCATCGCTGTCGCATACTGTATCCCCATCGGAGTCATCCAAAGCATCCAGAGGACATGGGTCACAGCCATCGGCCACACCATCGCCATCACCATCTTCTAAGTCAGAGTGCCCCGGGCAGACATCTACACTGTTGCAAACACCGTCACCGTCCGAGTCATCGGGAAATTCTTCGGGGCAAATATCGCAGCCATCGGGCGTGCCATCGTTATCGGTATCTACGGAATCATCGAACCCTTCGCAGCGGTCCTCTTCATCGCACATCCCATCGCCATCGCTGTCACCGGACGTAGACTGAGGACAAACATCACAGCCATCGGGAATACCGTCTTGGTCTGAATCGGCACCATCGGCGAAGCCCTCACACACATCACACGCGTCGGCTACGCCATCACCATCGCTGTCGATGTTGTCGTCACCCGCCAAACACTTATCTGAGCTTTCGCAGACACCATCGCCATCGCTGTCGTTGGGATAATCAAATGGGCACGGATCACAATCATCGGGGTTGCCGTCTGAATCTAAATCGCTGCTGTCATCACCATCGGGACAAGCATCAAAGTCATCGCATACGCCATCGCCATCTGTGTCTGGGCAATCCGCCAAAGCAGTGGGTAAACATTCACCTTGAATACAAACCTGCTCCGCTCCGCAGTCTAGATCAGAGTTGCAAGCAACCGGTTGCTGCAGCGCCTCGCACCCCAACAAGGCAAAAACGGCCGCAAAGGCGATGGTATGAGCCAAGTATCGCATCAGTGTCCCTATGACTTACAAAGAGTCGGCCGAGAGCGGCGCACCCTCAGAGATCCAACGAAGCACTTTCACCAAATGTGGGAACCGTGAGCCATCGACCTCATCTTCCGAAAGCGGCGGGAAATCATCCTCAAGGTTCGCAATGGAGCCATTCTCGTGACCATCGTACATCCGGCGCAAGAGCGGTGAACGCATAGGTTCATCCGGACAAACAAACGGCATATCTGCGCTATCGCTGCCTTTGTCCACACAAGATGGAATTGCAGCATTGGCATTTGAGCGGCCCGTTAGATTCAACCAAACGTCTTGGTCATCGCCAACAAAGATAGCCGGCTTACCGGCGCGAAAAGCCGAAGAACCACTGTCGTTGGAACCTGCGGCCTGGTGACAACCATTCACACATCCCAGCGTGCTTAACACTCCGCCTTGGGCCTGACTGACATCGGCTTCAAAGTAGATACGGCTATACCGAGGAGCACCCTGCTCGATCCAGTTTCGAACCGTACCGGCCACAGTATCCCATGTATCAAATTGAGCACCGTGAAAAGCTTCACTTTGACCCGGTCTTTGGAGAAGCAATGAGCAGTCGGGCTCGTCCACACACACCCGTGGGAATGTTGGGTCCTCATCATAGGTTGCCAGATAACGGTCTTCGCAACCGGAACCACAGGTTGTCCCCGGACCAACGATATTGTTGTAGATGAAAGTGACTTCGTCTTCTTCAGAGCAGCTGCCACCGGCGGCGAGCCCACTGTGCGCCGTACAATCATTGCGGCTCCAGAGTGGTCTAAAACATTCACCGGTTTCCGCATTACATCGTAAATTGCTAAACGGTGCGGCGTCGGCATTTCCCGTATCGCGGTGACAACTGAAGCAACCAAAACCAACCGAGGTTCCAACTTCGAAGATTGGTAAAATCTCTGTTTCGAAATCAACAGGATCCCCACCAGCCGGAACCACTTCAGAGGTGGATACGCGGACAATGCCTGCCTGTCGCGCACTTAAGCTTACGGTTACAGTGTCAAAGACAATACCGCGAAGATAATCGGCAACTTGAACAATCGCGTCCGCATTGCCAGT
>CAZZDT010000487.1:0-4034 GCA_964652435.1 uncultured Bdellovibrionales bacterium | reverse complement strand
CAAATGGGTCGAAACTGTTTTCGCCGGCAATATGTTCATTGCGTGGGGCTAAGAATCTATCTGGATCAAATAGATGCGGGTTCTTATAGAGATTGGGGTCATGATAGGAATACCACGTATGGCCTACAACATTGGAGTCTTTGGGAATATGCAGCCCATCGACGACCATGTCCTCTCGCGCTCGCGCGTAATAATGCCCAACCGGCGGATGCAAACGAATGGTTTCCCAAATGCAGGCCTCTAAAAATGGCGTGTGCTGCGTCAATGCGGTTTGATCCATAGGATCTGCGAGGGTGCGCAGTTCTTCAACCACGCGCTGCCGAATTTCCGGTTCTGAAGATAGAATGGCGTAGAGGTTGATCAGTACGTTCTTCAGGGCTGGGATAACCGCAAAACCACCGGACCCGATCAGTAAATCTGCATCGAATGTGTCTGCCTCGGTTGGATTCTTGCCAACGAGAAACTCACTGAGTTTAGCCTTGGCTTCCATGCCTTGGGCTACATTGTCCTCGCGGGTGACTTTCTGACTTTCGAAGCTGTTTTTGCGAAACGGATCCACACCATAAAGAACCGTGGTGAAGAGGTCGGGCGCCTCGGGGAGCATTTTACCGGTGAAAACTTCACAGAAGAGGGCAGTGGTGAATTCGTTGAATTCTGGAAGCCACGGAAAGCTCTTTCGGGCTGCCCAACGATCCATAAACCGGTTGGTGGTGTTCAGCGTGCGGGAAATGGTTGTGGGCATGAGTTCGGCAACAATTTCGGCAAGCCTTGATTTCATCTTGCGATGGGTTTGGCCATTGGCCCAGCGGGGAAAGTTCCCGTCATGAAATATTTCCGGAGCTGGCGCCGTGAAGTTCCAAACCGGCATGCGGTAGAATTTATCTTCGTCAAAGAGCAGGGCGAGGTTCTTGGTGCCAACGAGAAAAGACCAATGCTCATAGCCCGGCCCGCATTCAGGAAAGTAAACAGGAAACGCTGCGGGTGCGCCGTGGCTACCCGAGAAGTTTTTAAAGTCTAGGAGCAGCTTTGGAAAGTCACTCTCGCGTTCTGGAGAATTGTCGGGTTCTTTGGTCTGGACTGATTTGGGATTTTCGGATGCAAATAGCTTAGGTTTTGCTGGCAGCGGTGCACTGACTTCAGGTTCATTAACTGCTGGCTGATCCGTTGGTTCAGGTTCTGTGGGGTTGTCATTCTGCCAAGTTCCGCCAGTAACCACATCGAGCTTTTCGGCCAGGAGCATTTCACGCACAAGGAATCTTCTGATTTTACCACTGCTGGTTTTCGGAATGCTCCTGGGATGGATCAGCGTAACGGTGGAGACATTGATGTGGTGTTCACGAGCAATGCATTCATGAATTTTTTGAAAGCAAAGTTCGAGTTCGATGTTGGTTTTGGTGACTTCCGCCACAATGTGCAGTTCTTCTTCGCCTTTCTCCTGGTTTTCAACGGCGAAGGCAGCGATGCAACCTGGCCTTAGATAGCCAGCAAGCGCTTCCGATACATTCAGCTCCATATCTTCCGAGTAATGATTCTTACCCGCAATGATAATCATGTCTTTGTTGCGGCCACATACAAAGAGCTCACCATTTTCAGACGAGATAAATCCCAAGTCGCCGGTACGCAGATATTCCTTGCTTCCTTCCGGTGATGCCGGGTCTGTACCGGGAAGCCGGGCATGAAATACCTCTTGGGTGATTTCTGGTAGCTTGTGGTAACCCAGGGTTTTACTCAGACTGGACACCCAGATCTCTCCAACGCGGTCGTTAGGAGCCATGGAGAGGGGGTTGCCATCTTCATCTAAGAGAACAATGCGAACATCTGTTTCATTCCAGGCGGTGCCGCTGCCGACCAATTGTTTGAGCCGGGTGGCTTCAGCATCGTCTTCACTGGAGTTGGTCACCACTTCGCCATCGGACTCCAGTTCGGTGCGATGCACATTCAGAACTTGTGGCAGGCTCTTAAGACTGTTGATGGTGACGCCTACCGCGTGCTCGGCCAGGCCATAGGCAGGGCAAAACGTTTCCGGCCGAAATCCACAAGGTGCAAAGGCATCCGTAAAAGCCTTGAGGGTGGCGTAGCGAACTTTTTCTGCCGCACTCATGGCCACTTTAAGGTGACTCAGATCCCATTTTTCGACTTCGCGCTCCTCTTGGGTGGTTTTATTGACCAGCAACAAATAGCCAAAGTCGGGGCCAAAAGTATGGGTGGCTTTATGATTGTGCATCATGTCCAGCCAGAGGGCAGGGCGCTGAATGAAATACATAGGCGAGGTAATAACCGCCTTACAGCCTTGGTTCAGTGAGTTTAGAAAACCACTGATAAGACCAAAGTCATGAAAGTGGGGTGCCCACCAAGTGCAAACGTGCTCGGGACTCGACTCCAGTGCCTCTTCAATCAAGTCAAACTGGTGTTGAAGGTTTACCATACTGGTGAGTGCACCTTTGGGAGCGCTGGTGGACCCACTGGAATACATGATGAATGCGGTGTCTTCGACGGGCTGCGGTTCCAAGCTGACGTTTTCTTGATTGGACGACATACCGCTGGTGGTAATCCACCACAGGGATTCTAAATCACCAAAGGTGAAGGTTTTGGCGTTTGAGTTGCGGCCAAACATAGACACTAAGCCTTTGCCAATTTGTTTGGCCTTGTGTTTGCGAATCTTCATGGTGACGAGCCGCGCAAAGAGCTTGTCCGTAAGGAGCACTCGGGCATTGCTGTTGTTGACGATTCTTAGAAACTTTTTAACGTCGGAATTGCTAAAGGGTGGGTTGACGGGAACCGCGATGATGCCTGCTTCCATGCAAGCCCAGAAGGCAACGTAGAAATCCAAGCCCGGTGTATAGGCAAGCACCGCGGTATCCCCGCGCTTAAGTCCTTCTTTGAGAAGTTCCACTGCGAGTCGCCGAGATGCGTCGAGAAATTGTGCGTAGGTATAGCTTTGTTCGTCTTGCCCTTTGGCATTCACCCAGACCAATGCAGGCTTGAACGGGAAGTCTTTCGCATGCTTTTGGACTCGCTCCAGTAGGTATTTTTTACCTCCAGAGTGAGTCTTGGCTGATTCGTTTGAGCCCATATTTTAGTCACTGGCCGATTCGTTATGAGAGCATTCGTGGGTGCTACGTCGCTTCCCAAAAATTCTAAGGTAATTGGGTGGTTGGAGCAATCGGAGTGTATTTTTGGAGTGTTTGTATTCACAGGGCCTACATGGCTTAGGTTGTGTTGGCGGGGCAGGTGTCCGACAATGAACTGAATCTAAATTTCGGGGAGTTCTTTGGCTAAAGGCAAACGCTATCTCAGCATCGATATTTTTCGAGGGCTGGCCATTGCTTTGATGGTCTTTGGTAATACGTGTCTGATGTTTAAGGGGCGGGTCACCTGGGCTGACCATGCGGTGGATTTTGGCTGTACACCAGGGGATTTGGTGGCGCCGATGTTTATCTTTGCCATCGCCATGACTTACAAGATGGCCTTTGAGCGGGGAGTTGAGCGCGAGGGCAAGCTAGATACCTACACCAAGTTTTTTAGGCGCTACACTTGCTTTGCGGGGGTGGGCTTCTTGTTTCATCCCATTTTCCCCATATCAGAGAGTGGGATTCGTTTTGCTTGGGGTACCTTGGCGGCCATTGGGTTGGCGGGTTTACTCACACTTTTCTTTATTCGGTTCTCTCGATTGATGCGGTTTATTCTGGGCGTTGCTGTGGTGGTGGCGTACCAGATTATTTTGGCTAAACCGGTGATGACCACCGGCGGTGAAATGGCTTTGGCGGATGTAAACTTAGTGGATGGTCATGGCGGTATCGTGGGCGGCATTGCCTGGTTTGGCATGATGCTATTGGGCACCGTTGTGGTGGACAATTTTAAAGAGCAGAAGCTTGAGCGGCTCTTTTGGTATGGACTCGCAATCACTCTATTGGGCGTAGGAATACACGCCTCTTGGCAGCTCTGGGATATTCCGGCTTACGGTGGCATCTCCAAAGAGAGAATGACCTCGGCCTATGTGTTGGTGAGCGTGGGTTCCAGCACGCTTTTGTTTT
>CAZZDT010000486.1:0-4035 GCA_964652435.1 uncultured Bdellovibrionales bacterium | reverse complement strand
GCCAGTCCCGCCAAACGATGGGCTGCATCCGCCACAGTCCCTTCATAACCAATGCCATCAACGGCGGACTGATCCAGACTGGTTAAAATCGTTACTGCGAGAATATCAGTGGTATCGAGTGCCGCATCGCGGGCAGCCCGTACCATCTCTCCACCACCTGAACCATGAATTGTAAGCAACTTGGCTCCAGTTTTACTGGCTTCTCGGGCAGCTGCACCGGCAGTTCGTGGAATGTCGTGAATCTTAAGATCCAAAAATACATCTGTGCCGCCATCAACAATTTCTCGAACTAAATCAGGACCATGGGCAATGAAGCTCTCGAGGCCAATTTTGACCATGCCTACTTTGCCAGCCAAGCTCTTGGCCAATGCAATGGTTTTGTCACGCTCTGGGATATCCAATGCAACAATGATTCTTTCATGAGGCAACATAGCGCTACTCCTAACTTTCTAGTTAACGAGACAATTTGAGGTGCACGTCTACAGGGGGCCGCAGGTGTTTGACAACCTTCTTTGGGATGTCCGTGATAATTCCGTGGACCCCTTTTTCCCTGAGAGCCTGCGCGGTCTTAACATCATGTACGGTCCAAACCCAAATGGCCACGCCCGGTGGAACAATTTTAAACGCCTCATCAAGCAGCGGCTCTGAAACAGCAACTGCACTTAGGGGCAATTCGAGATGATTTTCTAAACTCTTGAGAGTCTTGGCGATACCAATCAGAGGAACCGTAGGATCGCGCCCATGGGCCAATGTAAGCAGTTCCGTATCAAAACTACCCACGGCCACACGATGCCAAGCATAAGACTTATTGATTGTATCTATAACACCATGAGCCAGCCGCCGTGGGTGGGCTCCGGCTTTCATCTCAATCATCACGTGAATGTCGCCGGCAGCGAGTACCTGCTTTAGACTGGGAACCCGTTCCTTTTGATAGGTATCGCCAAAGTCGGGAGGAGAAATCCCAGCGAGCTTTAAACGCGCTAAGGTTTTGATTGAGCATTTGGGATTGCCTGCCTTGAGTTTCTGGAGCTCTCGCAAAGGCTTTTTTGAGACCAAACCTTTACCATCGGTGGTGCGCTCAAGGGAATCATCGTGAATCACAACCACTTGATCATCGCGGCTCAGAGTCACATCGATTTCGACCCAATCCGCCTGAACAGCTATGGCATGTCTGATTCCAGCCAGGGTGTTTTCTGGCACCTCAAGGGCACCGCCTCGATGAGCAATTAAAACCGGTCCAACGATTGCGCGAAAAGGAGGCTGAACACTTTGTGCCTGCACTTGAATGGGTCCTGAAAACAAGGAGCCAAACAAGAGAAACAAAAGCGCCCGAAGCAGCATCAATCAATAACCACCGGTGTTTCCAGAACCAGAGGTGGTTTTGGTACGCCCTCTAGGTGCAGCACGGCCGTAACGTCGGCGCCCCGGACGGGATTTTTCTTCTTCAGAGGTAACAATAGCAACGGAGGCACTTGCACCCACACGTGTTGCTCCGGCTTCTACCATGGCCTTAACGTCTTCACGGGTTCGCACACCACCTGAAGCCTTCACACCCATATCCGGGCCTACAACGCCTCGCATCAGCGCAATGTCTTCTGCGGTTGCACCACCTGCTCCAAAACCAGTGGAGGTTTTGACAAACGCCGCACCAGCGATTTTTGAAAGCGCACATGCAATGACTTTTTCATCGTGGGCTAAAGACGCTGTTTCCAAAATCACCTTAACCGGCTTGGTCGATGCAGCAGATACAACAGCCGCAATGTCTTCAAGCACCAACGCATAATCTTTGCTTTTCATGGCTCCGATATTGATGACCATGTCGATCTCGGCGGCACCGTTGCGAACCGCTTCCCGGGTTTCGAATGCTTTGGCTCCTGGAGTCATGGCCCCCAATGGAAAACCAACAACTGCGATGGCCTTTGTCGAGCACCCATCGAGCAAGGTAGATGCCAAACGAACATTCGTTGCATTTACGCAAACTGTGGCGAAACCATATTTACGAGCTTCTGAGCAGAGCTTTTCAAGTTCTTCACGGCTGGCATCCGGTTTAAGAAGAGTATGGTCAATCAAACTCGCGAGGTCAGCGTTTTGCAATTCTTCACCAACCACATTGGCCACGGCTGCGCTTGCACTCTTACGCAGGCTCTCCGGTGAACTCGACGCACCTGAGCTGTCTGCGGTCATACGAGCCGTCACTCGGCGCGTAATTTCTTCTACCAAACTATCTATCTGCTGATCCGAAACCATATTCTTTCTCTCTCTACATCTCGGTGCAGCTTCCTGGGCTGCACATCTATCGATTTATTTTCGTCCCTGCGGCCCAAGCCCTGCCTTCGCCCGAGCTCCCATCAAATGCTCGATATCCCCATGCGGAATATAGCTTGCGCCACCAAGCTGCTGGGCTACCAATTGTATTTTTGCCAGATGCTCAACCAGCTCCATGCGTAAATAAGCAGTTTCCAAGTCAGGACCGACCGTTACAACACCATGATTTTGAAGCAGAAAAGCATCACTTTGTGCCAAAGCTGGCCCCATGTTCAACGTTGACTCCGGCGTTTTGGGACGAGCATATGGCACCAAGGGAATCACATCCCCAAGGGATACCACCGGTTCAGCCATCATGGTCGAAAGTATTTCCACCCCCGCCACTGCAAAACCCGTGGCAGTTGGAGGATGGGCATGCATCACCACTTGAACGTCACTGCGCTCGCGGTAGGCATAGAGATGAAGATTTAGCTCACTGAATGGACGATAACGGCCACTTACCCGCTGACCTCTTTCGTCAACCACCAATAATTTACTGCGATCAACGTCGGCCTTGGATACCGCAGTCGGAGTAATCAAGAACCGATCTTCCTCCAGACGAACACTGATATTGCCGTCGTGGTTTGCCACCCAGCCGGCAGCGTGCAAGCGCTGACTATAATCTGCCACCGCGCACTCAAGGTCCCGGCGGGTTTGCCGCTGGGCTATACTACTGACCTGACCCATTCTTTAGTTCTCAACGTGCACTTCATCTACAATGGCCACAATCACCGAACGCACCGGAGGATTGCTGCCTAAAATCTGCCGAACTCCAGTACCTTCTCGAAGTACCAAAACTCGATCACCTGGCCCCGCAGATACCTGATCTACCGCCAAAAAAGCACTTTCAGCTTTTTCGCCTTCGGCATTTTCAGGGCGCACCAACAACACGGTTCGCCCATCAAATCCGGGATGCCGTGCGGTAGCGACGGCGCTGCCAATCACTCTTGCAAGCTTCATGATTCGACCGTTCGATGTAGATCATCAACAATAGCGACCACCGCAGCGTCTACGGGAACAAAAGTTTCTTCGAGCGCCAAGGTAGCTTCACGGGAACCTACGAGATACACGAAATCCCCGACCCCGGCCTGAACCGTGTCGACGGCCACTTCTTTGGGACCATTGGGCTTTCGATCCTCATCGAGAGGCTGCACCAACAAAAATTTCGCACCGCTTAGCCCTTCCACCCGCTGGGTGGCGACAACAGTGCCTTCAATCTGACCTAGATACATAAGAGAGGTCGACTAACAAAAAGGCTCTCGTTACACAACCAAAAGAACCACACATTAAGAAGATAGAGCACCATTATCGCTGGTGTTCCCTCAGAATGCCGGATAAATAATCAAGTGTAGGGAAATGACGCGGGGCAATGCATGCTCAGCAAACGAAGGGGTCTTACCATGTCACAAGGCAAAGCGGCGCTAACCGTAACATCTGGAGCCAACCAGGGAGATACCTTGAGCCTGGAATCAGGATACTGCCGATTGATCGGCCGCCACCTTTCAGAATCTGAAACAGCGCTTATTGACCGTGACGGGAACCGTATCCTGGATGGCAACGCTGGCGAGATCATTGCTGATCATCTTCAAGAGCGCGCACCGAGCAACGCTGCTCAAGCGCCGAACTTCAGCGCCAGCACATTCGAGCGCGGGCCAGATATGATTTTCCAAGACAATTCGATCTCTCGAGCCCATGCGATGATTTTCTACGATGCAGAAGGTTTCGGAATCA
>CAZZDT010000485.1:0-4047 GCA_964652435.1 uncultured Bdellovibrionales bacterium | reverse complement strand
CCAGCTTTCTTCGGTATTTCGCCCCGTGAAGCTGCGCAAATGGACCCGCAACAACGCCTCTTGCTTCAGGTCAGTTGGGAAGCCTTGGAGAACGGGGGACAGAACCCAGAAGCATTGGTTGAAAGTGCGACTGGTGTATTTTTGGGGATTGGTGCGGGCGATTACGCCAGCCTGCAAACGCGTTACGGTACATACGATGATGTGAGCGCATACAGCGGCACGGGCAACGCTGCCAGTGCAACCGGTGGACGGCTTTCTTATTTCTATGGCTTTCAGGGGCCAAACGTCTCCATCGATACAGCTTGCTCATCTTCATTGGTGAGTATTCACCAAGCGTGTCAAAGCCTTCGATTGGGTGAGAGCTCGCTGGCTTTGGCCGGTGGTGTGAATTTGATTCTTTCGCCAGAGCCCACCATTTCGTTTTCTCGAGCTCGCATGATGGCCAGTGATGGCCGCTGCAAAACATTCGATGACAGAGCCGATGGCTACGTGCGCGGTGAAGGCTGCGGTGTGGTGGTTCTCAAGCCTTTAGACCAAGCTTTAGCCGATGGCGATCCTGTCTTGGCGGTGGTAAAGGGCAGTGCAGTCAATCAGGATGGTAAAACCAGCGGACTCACTGCGCCCAGTGGTTTGAGTCAGCAGCGGGTCATTCGTCAGGCTCTGCGGGCTGCGAAACTGGAAGCCAAAGACGTCGATTATGTAGAGGCTCACGGTACAGGAACCTCACTGGGGGATCCCATTGAGATTGGGGCCTTGGACGCAGTTTATGGTCGTGCGCGCAAAGCTGGGCATCCACTTTCTGTTGGTTCAGTGAAAACGAATATTGGACACTTGGAGCTGGCGGCCGGTGTGGCGGGCTTTATCAAGGCGGTTCTGACGGTACAAAGTGGTCAGATTTCAAAGTCGTTGCATTTCGAGACGCCTAACAGCCATGTTCCATGGGATACTTACAATGTGAAGGTGATGGCTGAGCCGGAAGAATGGGTTGGCGTGGGTCTTCGTCGTGCGGCCGTGAGTTCTTTTGGATTCAGTGGGACCAATGCACACGTGGTGGTGGAGCAGCCACCGGTTCGTGATGCCAAATCGAATCCTGAGCAACCCGAAGATGTGCTTGTTCTATCGGCCCGTTCGGAAGCAAGCCTTCAGCGCCTTGCGGGGTCGCTGGGCGATGTGCTGCGAGATGCTGATGATGGTCAGATGCGTTTGGTGGCTCAGTGGTTGCGTTCGCGGCGCGCCCGGTTTGAGAATCGATGGGCGTGTGTGGTGGAGAGTCCCGAGCAGGTTCGTAGCCAATTGGCAGCTTTGGCTGGCTCAGGCACCCCAGATGGCGTGTTGTTAACCGGTGTTCAAAGAGCCAGGCCAACGGTAGCCTTTTTGTGCACGGGGCAGGGCGCGCAATATCGCGGCATGGCCCAAGGCTTATATGAATCCCAGCCAGTGTTTAAAGAAGCTTTGGATGCATGCGCTGCAGTGCTTGATCCACTTTTGGAAGCGCCTCTTTTGGATTTGATGTTTTCAGAAGACGAAGAAGATACGCGCATCAACCAAACTGGGAATACCCAGCCAGCGCTCTTTGCGGTTGAATATGCCATTTACAAACTTTTAGAGGCCAGCGGTATTCGCCCAGATGTGGTCATGGGCCATAGCGTGGGTGAATTTGCGGCGGCGGTCATTGCTGGTGTGATGAGTTTGGAGGATGGAGCAAAGCTTATCAGTGCTCGAGGCCGGTTGATGCAAAGTCTGCCTGAGGGCGGGGGCATGCTCAGTGTGTTTGCCGACGAGGCTGATGTGATGCCCGTTTTGGAGGGTTACGAAGAAACGGTTGCTGTGGCAGGCTTGAACGCTGCGGGGCAAACGGTTGTTTCTGGTGATTTAGAAGATCTGGCCAAAGTGGAAGCGGCTTTTAAGGCCAAGGATATCAAGGCTAAGGCGCTCAAGGTATCTCACGCATTTCATTCACCTTTGATGAATCCAATTTTAGACGAGTTTAAGGCTGTTGCGGCCGAAGTAACTTACGCGGCGCCTCAAATTGCTCTGATTTCCAATTTGGATGGCAAGGTCATGAGCACTGCACCCGATGCGGAATATTGGGTGAACCATGTGCGGCAAGCGGTTCGATTTAAAGATGGCGTTGAAACAGCTCTTTCTATGGGGGTGAGTGTTTTTGTGGAGGTTGGACCGAACCCAACGTTAACGGGGCTGGTGAAGCGAATAAACGGAAGTGTTACTCTGGCTGCGCCTTTGAAGCGCAAGCGCGACGATAAGGTGGAGTGGCATAAAGCCATCAGCACTTTGGTTGCAGCAGGGGCAGATGCGCCGCAAACGGTAGCTATGCCGGATGTGCCGTTTCCGAATTACCCATTTGATAACAAGCGCTATTGGTTTCGAGATGCCACGGGATTGCCAGCCGAGCGGGCGATTCAATCTGGGCATCCATTGGTGGGAACAGTTCTCGACTCGCCGGAGCTTGATGGGGTTGTATTTGAAACGGTCCTGAAGAGCGACGAACCAGAGCATATCGCAGACCATCGTCTTTTTGGGGTGACGGTTGCGGCCGGCGCCACGCATATTGCCATGGTGGCAGCAGCGGTTGAAGAGGCTTTGGGCTGGAGCCGTTGCACGTTGGGTCCAATTTATTTCCAACGGCCTTTGGTGGTGCCCGACGAGGGCGGTGTGCGGGTTCAAATTAGTATTCAGGCGGGCTCAGATGCCCACCACCGTTCATTTAGAGTTTTCAGTGAAAAGCCTGGCGAAAGCGATTGGGATTTAAACAGCTATGGCACCATCACCGAGGATACCGAGCCAGCTCAATTTGATGCAGTTGATTCCGGGGTTTTGGCCGGTGAACGGGGCGCCGATGATTTTTACGATGTCTACTGTGCTCAGGGATACGATTTAGGTTCGAGTTACCGCTGGGTTGAAACCATTGGTTTTGGTCATGGTCAGGCCAAAGCTGTTTTGGCTAAGCCCGAAGGCTTGGATGAACAAGGTTTTGGCATTCACCCTGGTGCCATGGATGCAACATTGCGGGTCTTGGCTCAATGTTTGGAAAGCCAGTTGGCTTTGGATGATGATACCGTTTTCTTACCTTTCGAAATGGGTGAGGTGTACCTAGGTGCGCCGCTGGATGGGACACTGAGTGCCTCCGTTCGGGCTTCCATTGTTGAGGGGGAAACGGTTCAGGCAGACATTCAGATAATGAATGGGGATGGCGAAGTCTCTTTTGGGGTGGTGGGCTTTAAGGCGCGCCGTTCAACCCGAGCGCAATTGCGCGCACTGCTCGACCCAAGTGGCCATTCAGCTGTGCACCAGCTTGCCTGGCAGCACGAAGTAGCCACCGATGGGGCACTGGGCGAAACGCCGCAGGTGTTGGTGGTTAGTGCCACCGGTGAGATGCCGGCTACTTGGTCTGAGGCTGCCGATAAGCGGGGTGCGGAACTTCGTGCCATGGCCATGAATGCAGATTTTTCTGCAGCTCTTGCGGAGCAATCTTTTCAACGTGTGGTCTTTGTTGGTGATGCGGCGGCATCGGATGAAGCATCCTACGGATCGCTTTTGAGTTTACTCAAAGCTCTTATGGATTTGTCAGCTGATAACCGTCCGAAGCTTTGGATTTGCACCCGAGATACTCAGAAAGTGGCTGCGGATGACCAAGTGCTGGGGTATCGACAAGCAGGCCTTTGGGGCGTAGCGCGGGTATTGGGTGTGGAAATGCCCGGTGTGTTGGCTGGGGTTGTAGACTTAGATGCCACGGGAGATGCCAGTGAAGCCGAGGGTGTGCTTGCTGAAGTGCTCAGGCTTGAAGCCAATGCGGACCAAGTTGCATTTAGAAAAGGCAAGCGTCACATTCCGTCGCTGGTTCAAGCCAAAGCCCATGAAGGCACCGCCTTTAATGTAGATACAGCCGGTGCTCACTTGATTACGGGTGGTATGGGGGCATTGGGGCAAATATTTGCAAAATGGCTGATCGAGCGCGGTGCAAGCTGCATCATTCTCTCGGGTCGCCGACCTCGTGATCCAGATATCGAGAAGGTCATTCAAGAACTG
>CAZZDT010000484.1:0-4055 GCA_964652435.1 uncultured Bdellovibrionales bacterium | reverse complement strand
GAACTCTGATTGTGAATCTAATATGTGCCGAGATGGCTATTGTACGCGTCCCTGTACAGATTTAGCGCCTTGCCCAGAATCTTTTATGTGCGAGCAAGGAACCAACCAGTGTGTCTCAATTTACGACTTACGAGTCGGCACAGCTTGTCAGAGTAATGCAGATTGTCTGTCTAATATGTGCCACAACAATTACTGTACCCGGCCTTGCAATGAAGGTGCTTTATGCCCCGACTATTACCAATGTCAGGAAGTGGGCGGATATTGTATCTCTAATGCGGAAGCAGAAGCAGGCGGTGCAGGAGATGATTCCAGCTCCGGTTGTCAAACCGTGGGTGCTTCTTTTTGGACTGTGATGCTTGGATGTCTTTGGGTCATGGGCCGAATGCGCCGGCGCAAACTTTTTAGCTCATGTGTTTAGCGTAAGCTTCGTGGAAAGGGATGTAAGGTACATCGTTTTCGATGATGCCTGCTCCCATCATGTGGCTTTTTTGCGCCAGACCGTCAATGGGTAGAGCAAGACCGATTCCCGAAATCTGAAATTGAATCATGAGTCTACAGATGGCGTTGGTTCGCTTTTGACTTTGGTCTTCGTATTTCAATGCGTTGATTGCCGCAAAGCCGATGGACTCAAGAATATGTCGTGACATCGGTAAAAGCGCGCAGTGATAGCGTTCCATAGCTTCGACTTGGGTGAGCATGTGATGGGTATGTGCGGCCACCATGCGAAAGTTTTCCTCACCGGCCAGTCGGGTTGCCGTCTGGGCGTAGACTTTCATTTGATACTGAAGGTCTTTGATATCGCCTTTTGGGGTTTGGCCTTTAAACTTCATAGGGGTTCCAAAGTCGTTTGCTTGGTTCATGGGAATAAAGTCGGCAGCAATGACTCGAATACCCAGTCGATTGTATTTTTTACCCCAGAGGTCAAAAAGTAGGCCGGGCAATAAAACCATCAATTCTGATGTAACAAGAATCATGGAAAGCAGGAGGGAGCGCCCCTTCGTGATCTTCGCGTATTTGAAGCCCCGTTGAACATTGATGACGATGGCCTCAAGAAGATGCTTGGCCATGCCTTCATCCTCATGTCGTGCCATATGTTTTTGCATGAGTTCTCGAGTAACTAAGAGTTGTGAATTCATAATCGGCTCCCGTGTTCCGCTGGCTCTTCCCACACTTCATGATTGAAGATGCAATAAACAAAGCATGGATTGTGCCAAGGTGAACCCAAAAATAAACCGAATGATTACAAAGGTTTGGTAACCTAAGAATTGGCTGATGGATTACGGCGCGCCAAAGAATTTACTTTTGAGCCAAAATTTTGGCGTCATTAGCTCAGATCTTCACCACACCGGGGGTTGGAGGCCACCCGGATCGCGGCGTTTAGGACGGTTCGTTTGATGTCACTGTCCGTTAATGCGCCCTGTCGCTCGCCATAAACGTCCATGAGGACTTCATTGGCCACGTAGCGCGGCGGAGTTTGGTTCAATGCCAGTGCCAAGAGGTCCATGGCGCATTCAGTGCATGAGCAATGAGCCTTTCCACTGTCGACATAACGACATACGGCTGTAAGTACCCGTTCTTCGTTAACATTTTTCACTTTTAGAGAACTCTCGGCGACATTTCCCATCTCAATCATGGTCTCTCTCCCACTCAATGCGCGTTGCGCGCGTTTCCACCACTATTATGTATCGACTTATTTAAGTGAGACTTGAGCGAATTCAGCGAGGTTCTCTCCAACCTAAATTGCCCGAGTCTTTGAATTCAGTTACCGTTAGATTCTAGGGATATAGCGAGATTAATCCCTGTCCGGGGTTGGATTGAAGATGTCTGACGAGACAAAAAGTGCTGAAGAACCTAATGAGGCGATCAAAGATGGTGTCCTGATCTTGGATCCTGATCAGCTCAATTTAAAGGTAATTAAGCAAGTTCTCGACGAGGATTACGAGGTTTATCTGGCCTCATCGGTTCGGGAGGCGTTCCGGATTGTAGACAGTGCACCCATCAAGGTGATTGTTGCGGAGCAGTCCTTGGCAAGAATGACCGCGCTGGACTTCTTCGAGGAACTCGAAGAGACAGGGAATCATTCAACTCGTATTGTGATGACCGACTTTAAAGGCCATGCATTGGCGTCAAAAGCTCTCGATGCCAAGAAAATATTCTTTATTCTCATCAAGCCAGTGGATGTGATTCGCCTGAAGCAGAGAATCCCGGAAGCAATTCAAGATTTTGAGAGCCGTGGCGGTAAACCCTACGCTAAGCGAAATCTTGATGATTTGTTTTAAGGTTCGTTCTGCCCTTGACCCATCTTAAGCCCTTGGGCACAAACTAGGCAGTCTTTGTAAAGGAAGCCTGCAATGTTTGCTGTTATATCACCCGCTAAGAAACTCAACTTCGACCCATTAAGCTCGAAGGTTCCCCACACCATGCCGGGGATGCTTGATGATACCCTTGAGTTGATGAAGACCACGAGAACGCTTGAGCCAAAGGATTTAAGTGGCTTGATGAAAATCAGTGATAATCTTGCTGAGTTAAATTATGCGCGGTTTCAAAATTTCTCCACACCCTTTACCGTTGATAACTCTAAGCAAGCTGTTTTGGCTTTTAACGGAGATACTTACACCGGCTTGGACGCAGCAACGATGAAGTCGGCTGATCTAAAGTTTGCGCAAAAACACCTTGGTATTCTTTCTGGGCTTTACGGATTGCTGAAGCCGCTTGATTTGATGCAGCCTTATCGTCTCGAAATGGGAACGCGATTGAAGAATACCCGTGGAAAAGACCTTTACGCTTTTTGGGGTGAGTCCATCACTGATGCCATCAACGAAGCAGTGAAGTCGGCCAAAAATCCTGTATTGGTGAACTTGGCATCCAATGAGTATTTTAAGTCCGTTAAGACCAAGACTTTGGTTCCAACCATCATCACGCCAGTATTTAAAGAGATTAAAAATGGTGAACCCAAGATTGTAAGCTTTATGGCTAAGCGTGCTCGGGGAATGATGGCGCGCTACATCATTGATGAGCGATTGAAGGATCCGGAAGGTATGAAGGATTTTACGGTGGGTGGCTACACGTACCGTGAAGCACTCTCCACCGAATCCAATTGGGTTTTTACTCGTCCCAATTAATTGGCAGCGAAGGTAATTGGCAAAGACTTCAACCCACGAATAAAGCAGGATGGACTTTGTACCGGTGGCTTCTCTGGGTGCATGGTCATATCGGGAAGTCTCTTAAGAACCTCTTCCAAGAAAATCCGCACTTCAAGTCTCGCCAATGACGCCCCGATACAGAAATGCTTTCCATAGCCAAATGAGACAGCTGGGCGTTTGAATACACGTTGGATGTCAAACTTGTAGGGGTCATCGAAAACTTTCGGATCACGGTTGGCTGCGGGGTAAAGCATGATGATTTGCTGTCCCTCTTTCATTTGCTTTCCGTGGTATTCGTAATCTTGAGTCAGTGTGCGGGCCATTCTTACAAATGGAGTGGACCATCGAATCATCTCTTCCACCGCATTGTTGACGACCTCTTGATTGTCGAGATTCTCGATCAGAAACTTCATTTGCTCAGGGCTTTGCATTAAGGCTTGCATGCCGCCGCTGATTGCGTTGCGCGTGGTTTCGCTGCCACCAACAAGAAGTAAATTGTGTTCAAAGAGAATTTTTTCAGGTCCAAGGCTTTCACCATCCAGTTCGGCATTGAGCCAAACTGTTAGTAGGTCATCGCCTGGGTTCATCATCTTTTCTTCAAGAAATTCCATATGAAATTCCGTAAAATTTCCGAAGTTTTCAATGACGTCACCGGTAATATGGTCTGGGCCACATCCGGCATGGGTGTAGACATCGGTCCAGTCTAAAATTTCATCTTGTTTTTCGATTGGGTAATCGAGCATTTTACCAATGAGTCTCATAGGAAGCGGGCGAGCAAGATCTTGGACCAAGCAGCATTCGCCTTGTGCTTTAATTTTTTCGACCAGTTCAATGATGACTTCTCGGCCATAACCTTCAAGATCGTTGACGCGTTTTGGGGTGAAACCTTTACTTACCAAGGCGCGTTGTTTG